>PCCK01000108.1 GCA_002731695.1 Porticoccaceae bacterium | reverse complement strand
GAGTCTATTAAGTCAATTCATGAGGTCAGCTAAATTTAATTGCAAGTGGGGCTGAGACAAATTGGTAAAAAGCAAATGGGCCTTTACCATACTAATCTTGATATTTGGTACCGTAATTATTGTATGGGTTTACGGGATTTTCGATCGCCAAATATATGACATTCGCCAATATACGCCGCCCAGTTTCATTCCTCAGAAAGCTGATCCTGCAACCCTGAGAGCCACAGAGTCCGGACCTGTGATCGGATTTAATGGACTAAAAGGGACTCACGTGTGGCTCGGAATCCCATATGCAACTCCCCCCAAGGGGGTTCTGCGTTGGCTAGCACCAAGGCCATCCGAACGTTGGGAGGAGACACTAGAGGCTCTATATCCAGAATCACCTTGCACACAACCCTGGTCAAGGTTATCAGGGGTTGATGGTTCTGAGGGGATGGTGGTAGGGGATGAGGATTGTCTATACCTAAATATCTGGGCACCTAGGTCTGCGGCGGTTAACTCTGCGCAAACAGAAGAGCAGTTGCCCGTCGTGGTCTGGATCCACGGCGGAGGCAATGTTGTCGGATCAGCAACTCACCTGAGTGGCCACAAACTAGCCGGAACACAGCAGGTAGTTTTTGTATCCATTGGATATCGATTAGGACATCTTGGTAATTTTTCTCATAGAGCACTCAGAAACACAGGAGAGACAAGACTAGACGCCTCTGCAAACTTCGGCCTATTAGATATCATCTCAGGCCTCTCATGGATAAAAAAAAATATAGCCAATTTCGGTGGTGACAACGGAAATATAACTCTCTTTGGTGAATCCTCTGGCGGAAGAAATATTATGGCAATGATTGCCTCACCCCTCGCCGAGGGTTTGTTCCATAAAGCAATCATTCAAAGTGGGTCAATGAGAACCGAGTCTATCGCTCGGGCAGAGAACTTTAGCGATGATACTGTTGATGGTTACTTCTCAAGCAGTAACGAGTTAATTGCACAACTCTTTCAGGACCTTGGTATAGCATCCAATAGGAAGGAGGCGAAGCGTGATATTCAATCAATCAATGACGAAAATCTTGCTGGCATTTTGCGGAATCAAGAGGCAAGTCAGATAGTCCTTTCAGATTTACACAACCCATTTGTAACTAAAGGAGTACACCAAATACCGCAATTAATAAGAGACGAAATTATTCTGCCTAGAGTATCTATACCGAGCCTATTAGCCTTCCCTACCAATTATAATAACGTTCCAATAATACTCGGGTCAAACCGTGATAATGCCAAATCTCAAATGGCCTTTGAAAAAGAAAATGTTTATTGGTATGCGAACATTTTCCCAAGGATACGTGATCGAGCAAAGTACTCTCGCAACGCAATAATACGATCGGCACAAACTCACGCACTGGCTGTAGAAAAACCAGCTGAATTATTTACAAAAAGTCGTCTAGATGTAGATGCGCCTATGAATGTATTTACCTATCGATTTGATTGGGACGAACTGCAATCTAACTCAGCTTGGAACTTAGCAGAAGTTATCGGCGCTGGACAAGGTGTCGAGGTTGAATTTGTGTTCGGAGAGTTTATAAGTGGGCTATCAATACCGAATCTATATGACCCCTCAAGCAAATATAGCCGTGATGTATTGTCTGAGCTAATCATGAATTACTGGGGAAACTTTGCATATTCTGGATCTCCAAACGAGGGTAGGAATATGAACCAACCTCATTGGAAAGCGTGGTCGCCAAATGGGGAGAATACCATGCTGCTTGATAGCGAGGATGGAGGAGGTGCTAGAATGTATGAACGGCGTCTAAAAATAGAAGACCTAACGAACAGCATTCTGCTATTTTCAAAGGAGCTTACCCAGTATCAGCGTTGTCAACAGTATGCACGAGCCTTCCTGTTTTCATTTCAAAGCAGTGATTTCTGGGATGAGGAGTACTACGATAGAATCCCATTTCAAGGATGTAAAACATATAGAAAACAATTATTTAAAAACTTATTTTAAAAGATATGTTAGGAGTTATAGAGAAGATTTAGGTCACTGATTTCCAATCCGTACTAGTAAATAAAAAAACTCCTTTTTGATGAAACGCATGTCTACAGATCAGACGAATATTTAAATAAAAATTTAAAAAATTAATCTAAATATTGCATATTGCTTTGGCAAGACCGTGCCGTTCGTCTATTTTTTATCATGTTGAACAGTGCAACTGTTAAAGCCACTCGATTTCATGACAGTCACAGCCTATGTGGAAGATATTAGTGGGGTGAGAGCTGTGTATAATGGCAATGCGCTTGTACTCAAGATAAACTCGGATAATAGCATTAAGCGATGGTTTACAATCGATCTGGGTCATAATAGCGCTCAAAAGCGAAAACGGTGAGGGAATTTATTCCTTCTTTAGGTCGCAGCTACCTATTAGTCTAAATGCTGATCCCATTTAATGCTCCATGGTTCATCCATTTTGAGCCGACTAGAGGCAATGCTCGATCGAGCTTCGGAGTTGGATATCTGTCACAAACAACTCTGTCGGCATAAGCTCTTTTTTATTTGTCCCAAAATTCTTATGTTTTAAACATCAACATATTTTTAAAGCGGAAATATGAGGCAGCATTAGATCAAAAGACCTGAAGGCACATGGAATGTCTCGCTATGGAGCCGGCAGACTATACCTTTTATTACACCAGAGTGCTCCAAAGACTCGATACCGAGATACTCTAAACGTTCTCACATTTGAACCAATAATTATAAGTGGGAGCGCTATAATGCGGTAGTGTGTATGTACTTTACCGATCTGGTATGCATCAAAGCAGAGTTTTTAAACCTTTTTTACAGCAACGCTACTAAGATACTAAGTGATAGTATAATCAGAGTTATCGCTACACTTAGGAGATGTAGACGATTAAATTGCTCATGATTCCCCTCATCGCGACTCCTATTGGTGATGGGAATCAGAACATAAGCCACCATTGACAGTGAAGCAGAAATTCCACTGATAACTGCAGATGACCAATTTGAATAAAGAAGCGAACACAGGCTACTCAACAATGATAGCACTAAGATTATAAGAAAAAAACTCGGAAAAACTGTTCTGAGAAGCAGTGAACTATTATCTAGTGGCAGTAGCCGGAATATGTTAGGTGCTACAATGGCGCTTTGGTATAAAATCAATCCAGCAACGGCTCCATGTAACAATATAGGGATATTTTCCAACACATTTCCTTTGTCAGACGTTTCTAAAGATCACGGCAAGTTGACTTTTATCATAAAAGATATGTCAACAATATCAGTGCCGAAACTGCGCCGACACTATAAAGAAAGATTTTCCAAATGGAAAATTTCCGTGTTGACCAATTAATACGATCTTCACGGTCCAGCTGGCTTCTCGAGGCTTTAAATCGTCCGAGATAAAAAAAAATCGCCAATGAACATACAGAAATAATACCAAAAACGAGGCTATTTAAGTCCATCAACGGCTTCTTAGCTTAGCCAGCAGCCTTAACATCTCTAAGTACAACCAAATAAGCGTCACCATTAATGAAAACGCACCGAACCACTCCATATATTTCGGCGCTCCCTGCTCGGCTCCCATCTCGATAAAATCAAAATCAAGTACCAAGTTGAGTGCAGCGATCGCTACTACGAACAAGCTAAAGCCAATCCCAAAAATACCATTTGAATGAATAAAGCCAATTCCAGCGCCGAAAATACTCATAACCATGCTAACGAGGTACAGAACACCGATACCCATAGTCGCCGAAACGATCATGAGTCGAAAATTTTCGGTTGGCTTAACAATTCCTGTCTTATAAAGGAAAAGCAGTGACGCAAGGGTTCCCAAAGTTAATCCAATTGCCTGTATCACAATTCCCTGAAATTGCGCCTCGTAAATCGCAGATATACCGCCCAAAAAAAGACCCTCTAGTAAAGCATAAATTGGTGCTGTCGTCCCGGACCAGTGCTTCTTGAAAATTGTGACAAGCGCCATGATAAATCCGCCAATCCCCCCAATCATCATGAGGGGCATGACACTCGAGGCGTCACCGCTTCGAAAAAAAAGATTCCATGTGTAGGAGGCCGAAAGCACCACAAGAAAAAGAAGGACCCCAGTCTTATTGACCGTACCCTCGAGGGTCATCACACCCAGATCTTTAACGTGAGGGCGAATATTTTTAGCTTCGTCACTAAAAGTAGCATCACTCAGAGCAGGGTTCCCAGAGCGACCAAAAGTTTGAAGAGCGTTATGGTTAGACATTGCAATGCTTCCTTGTAATTCGTTTCTTTTAAAAAGACCAACAAAAAAGTGAGATTGTATAGCTTAGGACCCCAAGCGAACCTATCCGTGTAATAGTGATTATACGGAGCCTATCGGCACTATGGAATTCGAATTACTACAATTTTTTTATATACATCCCAATCCTATAAAAAAATCATATTTCAGAGCTATCATTGCAATAGCTATTGCCTTTGATTATATAAGAATTAGATATATTTTATATAGAGTCCCGATGTGTTTCATAGACCCAGAGTGAGTTATACTATTTTGTGAATACTAAAATACAGGACGCATCATGAAGACTCGAATCACTGAATTATTTGGGATAAAACATCCAATTATCCAGGGCGGAATGCATTATGTCGGCTTTGCAGAACTGGCCGCAGCTGTTTCAAATGCCGGCGGCCTCGGAATAATAACTGGTCTCACCCAAGGTACCCCCGAGAAACTGGCGAGAGAGATAGCTCGTTGCCGAAAGATGACAGACAAACCTTTCGGAGTGAATATGACCTTCTTACCGAGCCTGACGCCACCAAACTACGAAGAGATGTTTAGAGCGATCATAGCGGGCGGTGTGACCGTCGTGGAGACAGCTGGTAATAATCCCCAGAAATGGTTGCCAATGCTAAAAGACGCTGGCGTAAAAGTGATACACAAATGTACGTCAGTGCGTCATTCCCTGAAAGCAGAGAGAATTGGTTGCGATGCGGTCTCGGTAGATGGCTTTGAATGTGGTGGGCATCCGGGGGAGGATGACATACCAAATTTTATCCTACTGCCGAGGGCAGCTGATGAACTGACAATACCTTTTGTTGCATCTGGCGGAATGGCTGATGCACGCAGCTTAGTGGCTGCTCTATCTCTCGGTGCAGAGGGCATAAATATGGGCACTAGGTTTGTTGCCACGGAAGAGGCACCTGTTCATCCGAACGTAAAACAAGCCATCATAAATGCTTCAGAACTTGACACCGCTCTGGTAATGCGTCCACTACGCAACACCGAGCGCGTCCTAAAGAATGCCGCCGTCACTAGACTTCTTGAAAAAGAGAAAACGCTCGGTGATAAACTGGCATTCGAGGATGTTATCGATGAGGTAGCGGGCATCTATCCAAAAATTATGGCGGATGGGGATATGGATGCAGGAGCTTGGTCTTGCGGTATGGTCGCGGGTTTAATCGATGATTCGCCAAGCGTCGAAGCACTTATCAAACGAATCATGGTAGAGGCGGAGGAGATAATAAGTTCACGTCTCTCTGGATTCTCAGCGGCCGCATCTTAACTTTCCAAGGCTGATTTGTTGCAGTGTTAGAGCATGGTTTTTAATTGACACTAATGTTGGTGGGCTAAAAACGCGGATTATGCCGCGCGGTAGCTTATCTGGTTAAATTTTCTCTGGTGGTAATCCCCATCCCCAAACATGAGATTTATAGTCATGAGCCTCTTTACATAGTGACCTATATTTAGTTCATCGGTCATCCCCATACCTCCATGAATCTGGATTGCCTCCTCTCCAATCATCTTCGAAGACCTCGCTACTGCAATTTTCATAGCATGCAGTGAACGCATTCGTTCGTTCTCAACTTCAAGGCTACCGTCGCCGAAAGCACACAATGCTCGATACACCATGGATCTTGCCTGTTCAGCTGCCATGAAATTATCAACCATTCGATGCTGGAGGGCTTGAAAAGAACTTATTGGAACACCAAACTGCTGGCGTGTCTTCGTGTAAGCGATTGTGGCATCATTAAGTACACTCATAATTCCTACTGACTCTGCGCATAGACCGATTAAAACTTGCGGCATAATATTTTCCACAATTCTCATACCTTCGTCCAAATTACCTAGTATTGCATCTTCCGAAACATTCACACCATCAAAGGTTATATTTGCAGCCTTATGACCATCCATCATTCGGTAAGGGAGGATTGAGATTCCTCGCGAGTCCGCATCAACCATAAATAGGCTGATCCCCGACGAATCGTACTGCCCACCAGATGTTCGCGCCGCCACAATAATGTGCGTCGCATTGGAGCCATTCAAGACAATGGACTTAGAACCATCTATACTCCACCCCTTCTCCGAGGGCGTAGCCTTCGTCTTCATATCGGTAATCTCAAATCGTGACTGGCGTTCAAGATAAGCAAACGCGCCCTGACAATTTCCTTCAATGATCTTCGGAATAAGATCTGCAGAAATAATATTATTTCCGCAATGCGACAACAGGCCACCAAACAACAACACAGTTGCCACAAACGGTTCTACCACTATTCCCCTCCCCAGCTCCTCCATAATGACCGCGACGTCTTCATTGCAACCGCCATAGCCGCCATAGTCCTCTGAAAAGGGTATCGATAGCCATCCAAGGTCAGAAAAGATTGTCCACACTTCAGGACTCATTCCTTTTTGTGATGATATAATTTTGCGTCTTGTATCAAAGTTATATTGATCTTTTATATACCTTGAAACACTGTTCTGCAACATCGCCTGTTCATTACTGAGTTGGAAATTCATGATTCTTCTCTCCTCAAAGTCGGCTACACCCCTAAAACCATCTTAGCTATAACATTGCGCTGCACCTCGTTAGAACCTCCATATATCGTTGCTGCACGTCCAAAAAGGTATCCGCATCGAGCTTCTTCAGCAAAATCATGTCCATATCCATCCTTTTGCCCATCGCTTGGAATTCCACCTCCATAATATGCAGCTAGTTGGAGTTGAAGCTCCTGTATTGCTTGAGTTATCTCTGTTCCCTTAATCTTAAGCAGAGAGGACTCAGGCCCAGGGGTGCCTCCCTCGGCCATCGCGGCTAATACGCGAAGTTCAGTATACTCAAGTGCCATAAGCTCCGTCTCAACATCTGACATTCGCATCTGAAAAACTGGATCATCAATCATTGCGCGACCCCCATTAACTTCGTGTTTTGCGCGCTCCTTTAATTCAGAGAAAGCCCGCTTTGAGTCGGCCACCTCGGCCATGCCAGTGCGTTCATGCGCCAAAAGCGCTTTTGCATAGGTCCAACCCTTATCCTGCTCACCAATTAGATTCTCAAGTGGCACCCGCACATCTTCAAACATCACCTCATTAAGATGGTGTCTCCCATCAATAGTGACTATTGGTTTGATGCTGATCCCAGGAGTTTTCATGTCAATAAGTAAAAAGCTTATACCCTGTTGCTTTCGCGTCTCCTTGCTCGTGCGAACCAAGCAAAAGATCCAGTCAGCATATTGTGCATATGATGTCCAGATCTTATGGCCGTTGACCAGGTACTGTCCATCAACCAAATCTGCAGAAGTACTCAAAGCCGCCAAATCAGATCCCGCTCCGGGCTCAGAATAGCCTTGACACCACCAGTCATCACTAGAAAGTATTCGTGGTAAGAATCTTTTCTTTTGCTCTTCATTTCCGAAAGTGTATATAACCGGCGCAACCATGCTGAGCCCGAAGGGAATGACAGCTGGGATCCCGGCAGCCCCGCGCTCAGTCTCAAAAATAAATTTTTGGGTTATGGACCAGCCAGCACCGCCATACTCCACCGGCCAACTCGGAGCAATCCAGCCTTTCGCATAAAGCTTCCTTTGCCATGCCACGATTGCTTCTTTGTAGGAAATACCATCGCTAATAGTTGCTAAATTCAAGCCTCCTGCCACTGAGGAATCATACTCAGTGGCAAAGAACTCGCGTACCTCATCTCGAAATGCCAAATCCTCTTTAGTGAACGTTATGTCCATCGCAACTCCTCCTAATGGCTTTAAACTTTAGACAAACAACATGACAGCACTCTTGCTCTCGAGTATATATTAATTCTTACTACTCAATCACACAAAAAAACTATATCTCTCATCATAAATTCTTATCACAAATCACATAAAACTTTATCGGATCAAGAACACATGTCCAAGTAAAATCACCTCGTCTATGTAAATATAGATTGATATTAGGCTTAATATCGATCTTTAGGTATGTATTATTTCCTGCGAACCATTGCCATGAAAGAGTCTCTTTGACTCTTAGCTTTTTATCAGCTGAGTCTCCGAGCTTCATAGAACGAGAACAATAATTAATCAACAGACCTTGGACTCGCAGAGCCCTAAAATGAGTAAAATTTAATTTCCGAAGCTGAATAGAAATTCGGCTGACTGATACGCTCCTAGTTATCTTCCAGTTAAGGTATTTAGCTGATGAACAAAGTTGTAAAATCATATAAGGCCTCCGAACCTCTCTTTTTTTCCCAACTATTAGTAGTCCAAACACTGGATTATTCCCGTTATTATTCTTTACATAGTTCAGTCGACTCTTCCTCTTACGAATTCAAAGCGATTTTATGAGGGGCGGCGGCACCACATATGGCATAGATTATCTTAATGAAGTTATCTAAGCAGAAGACTCGATTCATTGGATACAACGCCTAAGTAGTACCCCCGTCCTATTTGTAACTAATCAGCAAAGGAACCTTGGACAATTTACCTAGATAAAACAAAGATAGAATCTGATCTTTATTGGGGTTGGGAGTCCAGATAATATTGAATAGACAGTTCTCCGATCGATGTGACATCATTTTCATCGAGGGCGAAAATTTTGGGTAACCGCTCCATGAGCAGCTGTTACCAAATTCAACAGTCAACATTTTCCCACTCCGACTAGGTACTTGTATGGCTGATGTCAACGATAATTCTCCGATCGCAGGCGCAGCTGTATGGGATACCTTTTATTGCCTGGGCACCGCCACTATTGGCACCGATCAGAGTGCCTTGCTCGATCGTCACGCGAGTTTTGGGCTCAACCGGTAAAAAAAAGGGATCCGTATAGTGCAATACCGATCATCAAATTTACAAATAGTTTACCCTTGGATGTCGCGCGCGTTTGGAAGGGACATTCCGAAATAAGTAGCTATAATTAGCTACGGCAAATTCATAATCAATCGATGAAATTGATGAGATGATCACAACGAACATGCTTTAATGTATGCGGGACGAATCTTAAGGCGTGCATAATAGGCCGCGGTGTGCTGCTTGAAGCCCTCATGGAGTCCCAAAGTTTCCGCCATCAACAGTGCAAAACCGACACTTATATCGGCAATGGTAAATCGATCCGAACATAAAAACTCTCGCTTAGCCACCATTCTCTCTAGAGATCGTAATCGAGAATAAAACCACTGCGAATAATCCTGTACTACCTGCTTATGGCGCCGCTCTTCCGGCTCCAATTGTGAATAACGTAACACCAATGTCTGTGGAAAAGTAAGAGTTGCATCGCTTCGGTGCAGCCAATTCAAATAGAGGCCATAGTCTCGCTCATCCGGACGAACTGAGAGTGAGGTAGGGCCATATCGGTCCACAAGATACTGGCTGATAGCAGACGACTCAGTCATTTCGACAAAACCGTCGGTAAAAAAAGGCACCGTGCCGATAGGATTTAGATCGGTGTACCCAGGATGAAGAAAACGAGGGGGGAATTTCATGCAAACCAACTCATAGTCAAGCCCCATCTCCTCCATCGTCCAGAGCGGCCTAATCGATCGAGATAAACTGCAATGCCATAACTTCAAAGCCATCTATAACCTTGACCTCCCATAAAAGGATTCATTCGTTAGTAGCCAGCCGCTATTTAAAGAAAAAGCATTATCAGCCGCTACCTTTGCCAGCGTTAGCATGCAAATCACCGACCACTCCACCGGCAGCAGCCTTGACCAGCGAAAGCAATTTGATATTGGCGCCCTCCTTAAACAAACGCAAATCTGATTGATCGGCACCCTCATGGCTGGGAGTTCAAGGCACGCTTTGCCTAATATCATGTGTTCTGCATGTGCCTTTTTCCCATAACCTCAATAACCTCTAGCCTCGGCCGAATGAAGGCGATTCTCTTCCTTGACAGGACTTGTCAAAGGACTCATTTTCACTCAGAAACCGGCATAGTAGTGCGCCACTTCAGTGCGGCTCAATTTCGCCGCCTTAATAATTAGATCAACTGATAAATAAAACTCGCTTACAGAATAAGGACGCTGACGAATCACCACGTTCACATGTCCTATATGAACGGCCAAGCAGCCAGTGCCTGCATAGGCTACAACCATCCGATAACCCAAAGCATTTGCCGTCCAAAGAACCCTGCAAGAACACTCGCTGCAATTGGCTACAAATATGTTCTTAAATCGATTCACACAACTTTGTCTCCATCTAGACTAGACACCCAATATGGTTTGCGCTTTTCGACAAAGGCTGCGACTCCTTCTCGCCCCTCTTGACCGAGCATACAGCTGGCGAAACCTTCTGCAGCAAAGTCAAGAGCCTCACTTCTCGATTTTCTTAAGGTCTCGAAAAGAATTGACTTTGTAACCGCATTCGCTCCAGGCGCGCATACCGATATTTGTTGTAACACCGCCTCACATTTGGCCTCAAGTTCATCTAAGTTTTCAGCATGATCATGCGCAATTCCGAGCGAAACCGCATCATCCCCCCTAAATCGAGCACCCGTCAGCATCAACCGGCGTGCCTGCGTGAGCCCTACACGCTCTGTTACAAATGGAGCTATCTGTGCGGGAGGAATTCCGAGGCTAGTCTCACTTAGGCGGAAACGGGCATCACTCATAACAAGCGTCACATCGGCAACACAAGCAAGGCCAAGTCCGCCGCCGATCGCGGCACCCTCTACTAGTATAATAACCACTTGTGGCTGTTCATTAAGCTGACTCATCAAAAAACCGAACGACCGATTGCCTTTTGCAACTTCAATAGAGCTTCCCCTTTTCGCTAACGATTGAAAGCTCTTTAAATCTGCTCCAGCGCAGAAAAAACCTCCCTTTCCTCTCAACACAATCGTCCTAATAGTCCGATCATCTTCAACTCGTTTGAGGGCTCTACACAACCCATCGGTCATCTCAATTGAGAGGGCATTTTTGACCTCAGGCCGATTGAGCCAGATAGTTAAAACACTGCCCTTTCGTTCAAGAATCAACGTGTCCATGCCCGCAAGCTGACTCTCACTAATCCTTGTCATCAATTCCTCCATAAATTTTTGTCGAACCAAATCCTTGTAATGTCGAAGCTGTTTCGTCTCAGCTTTCAGTGGCGTACTCGATCAAAGTTCCGAGTAAATCCCGGGCATAAATCTGGTATGTCTCGGATGAGTCATCGCGTCGTCCATAATGCCGCCAGAAGTATTAGATGCGTCAGATTAGCCATCTGAGTGTTGTGCTAAATTTTTTACTTGTACCTAAAGCATCCCCTTATCCCTCTCCCTGTTATGCAGATCTAATGAAAATTATTGCACTATCCTTCTCATAAGGTACAAAGATAGTCAATCTGTGAGCCAACTTTTCTCGGGACTTGGCTGAACTAATTTCCCTAAAGCCCAGTAGCAGTAATCTAAGGAATGAAGGAACATCATGAATAACCAGCTTAGATCCCGTTCTTTTGCTCAGAAAGACCCTATAGACTCTAACGCTTAAACTATCTGAGTAAAGAGTTTTTCTACAGATAAATTTCCATCTATTAGCTCTTAAAAAATTCACACTATTGAAACTCGACCGCCATGGCACGTGCTCGTCGCACATCAGCTTTTCCACTGCCAAGTAAAGGAATTGAATTGACAACCTGATATTCAGATGGGAGCATCAATGCTGGACATCCGAGATCCAGCATTTTTTTGCGAACAGAGGTGAGATCGAGCTCTAAATCACATACTAGAACAATTTTTTCACCTCTTATAGCGTCAGGCAACCCAACCGCAATTATTCCAACTTCCTCTGATATGACACTTCTAAGAGCACGCTCGACGGCCGTCAAGCTAATCATTTCACCTCTTATTTTTACAAATCGCGAATAGCGATCTATGATGGTAAGGAAACCATCTTCGTCGACAATTCCTTTATCTCCGCTTACATACCACTTAAAACCATCGATCTCCTTGATCACCCCTTTTGTTTTATCAGGCTCTCCAAGGTATCCATGCATCACTTGTGGCCCGCTAATCAACACCATGCCGGCGTCACCAATGGGTAGCTCCTCGAATGTTTCCGGATCCACGATGATGCAACTTGTACCGGGAACGGGCATTCCCACAGTCCCAAGTTGGCTACCCTTTTGAATTTTCAGCCTGCTCGGTTCCAGTTGGTCCGGCAGATTACACGAGGCGACTGGTGCAGTTTCGGTAGTCCCGTACCCCTCGAGAATCGTTTTACCAAACTTAGACTGAAAATCCTGACGCACCTTATCGTCGAGTTTTTCAGCCCCAGAAACAACTAGACGAAGGCTAGCTAGTAGCAGAGGATGAATCTTTTGATTCTGGGTGTAGAGCCTCAATAATGATGACGTGCCGCACATGATGCTTACTCCATGCCGTGAAATTGATTTTGCGGTCGAGAGAGCGTCTGTTGGGTCAGGCTGGCAAACCAGAGGAATCCCCTCAATTAGCGGAAGAAAAGTTGTAACAGTAAGTCCGAACGCATGAAATAACGGTAATGAACCCAACATTACATCGTCAGACTGAGCATTAACAATCTCTGCCACCTGTTTAATATTAGACATAATATTTTTATGAGTAAGTGAGATCCCTTTGGGTGATCCCTCACTCCCACTTGAGAACAGAACTGCTGCAATTTTATCCGTATCATTATTATGACTATAAATTAGTCTCAATAAACTCTCGGGGAGAAACTTAACAAGTAGCCAATATAAACCTAATTCTATTTTTGGGATTTCCGCTACCAACTCCTCCAGATGTATTAGCTCTTGGCCATGGAAGGCTGCCCGGATATCAATTCCGCGCGCCTTAAGTTTTTTTAGAAAAGTATTCGATGTAACGATAACTTTAATTTCTGCAGTCTCGCAAGCGGACGTGATATCCGAAAGATTAGAGGTATAATTAAGATTTACTACCGTTTTTCCCGCCAATAGACTTCCCATATTTGCTAATGCTGCCCCACCACTGGAGGGTAGCAATAAACCGACATTTTGATCAGCCACTTTCTTGGAGATTCTTACAGAAATCGCAATCGCAGCGCATAAAGCCCGAATAGCGGCAAGAGGCGCCGAACCCTCATCCACCAAACTCGGAAGATTTTTTGATCTTTTGACACTAGTGATCCAAGCGTTTTGGAGAGTTGGCAGCGTTTCCACGTAGGATTGCCATGACGCCATGGACAGTCGTAAAATCTGACGCTTAACTATCCCAGCCGAAACATCATTTGCCAAGGGTAATCCAAAAGCGACCACAAGATCTCTTAATGAACTATACGAGTAATTCTTTCTTAATCGAGTCGAAGACATCGAAAATTGACTACCCCGAAGACCCTGGAGATAAAATGGAATAATGACATAAGTATTTTTTGCTAGGGCCGGCAATCTCTCAAAACCTCTGCGAAACTGGACAAGATGTCCTGTTCTAGAAATTGTGCCTTCAGGGAAAATACACACAACTTCTCCCACATCTAGCAGCTTCGAAACTTCAAGAAGGGCATCCTTACCACCATCGCCAAGCTCAATCGGAACAGCACCAAAAATCTTGACAATCCAATTTATGTACCATCGATCATAAATCGATCGCTCCATCACGAAGCGAATAGGTCTAGGGGCCGCGATCTGAAGAATAGCCCAGTCTATCCAGCTGACATGATTTCCTAAAAGAAGTACCCCTCCTTGCTCAGGTATGGAATTCAAGCCCGAAACTTTAATTTTATAATGTCGTTTTATCGTCGAGGTTACAATAAATCTAATCAAACTCTGAGGTAATTTTAACACAGTAAAAACACAGCCCGACAGAGCAACTACAGCTATAATCGGAAACAAATAAGCGGACACTCCCATAACAGTTAGCACACAAGTCAACGCTAAAAAAGTGATCATAGTTATATTTTGGAGGAAATTGTTTCCAGCTATGACGGTACCTAATTCTTCCGAGCGCGCATTAAACTGAATAAGGGCATTAAGCGGAACGATAAACAACCCACCCGCTATTCCCATAATGAAAAAATTAACCGCATGCAACCAAATTACGTCAAGATGAACCACCAAGAAAAGTCCAGTGCAGATACCCATTGCACCAATGGGTATTAGTCCAGTTTCGATGTAACCCCTGGACCAGCGTATTGCAAGAAAAGAGCCCAATGCGATGCCGATTCCACTCGCTGCCATCGTTCCATTAATAACTCGAGTGTCGGTTATTCCAAGGACCTGTTCAGCAAAATTCCCAAAGGCCGCCAACTGCACCTGACCCACAGCCCAAAACACCGCTAGGCCTAAGACAGATAGTCGAATGATTTCGTTGGAAATTAATGGCCTCAATGCCCTGATAGCCGCACGCCCTGAAAGATGTTCAACTGGTCTAAATTCGATTTTGGTCCCGAAATCGAGCTGCGGTAGTCGATAGCAGAGTAGCGCCTCTAGGAGACTCGTTACTACCAGAAGCCAACCGATTGGTGCAACTGCAACCAAAACATCTGCCTCTGTGATCGCGTCACTAGGGTATAGGTGTTCGAACACCTGTGAAAAAAGAAAAGTGCTAACTAAAATCGCGCAAATAACAGTAGCCTGCGCTAGCCCATTTCCCTCTGCAAGACGGTCTTTTCCGAACAACGATTTTATATATCCAGATTTAGCCGGCGAATAGATGGCACTTTGCATAGCTAAAATAAAGGTCATTACAAAGGCAGTCCAGAACTGCCCGGTGTAATAGCAAAAAGTTATTGCAAGCGTTATTCCAACTGCGAGGGCCGCCGAAAGACGCATCACCACATTTTTTGGGAATCTATCACCGGCAAATCCCGCAGGTGTAAATAATAGAATAAATGGAAGAAGGATCAGTGCATTTAGTATTGCAGTGAGGATGATTTGGTGCTCACCATCATAGACTTTCAGAATTGTGTTCTGGATCGTGATCTTATGTCCAAGATCTAAGAACGCGTTTAAAAACACCACCATTAGGTAGGAGAACGCGCCCTTAGTCTTGATTATTTGACTCATCTATCCTCCTTGTATAGAAAATTTAAAATTACCCAGCCAATAAATAGCATTTTAATCGTCCTTTCCGCTTTTGCATCAAAATAACAACCAGAAGATATAGGTTCTAGATGCCATTACGAATTATCACTAAACTTTTAACCAAGAGTATGGCACATCAAGGCAAAAACATGTCAGGATAGTGAAAACTAAAACGTCTCAATCAAGAAAAGACAGTTAGGTAACAAATAAAGATAGGGGTGTGTCCAATGGAATTGGGTATTGCAGGGAAAAAAGTAATGGTATGTGGCTCGTCTGTAGGGTCAGGCTTTGCATGCGCTTCAGCTCTTGCAAAATCGCGGAGGGCTTAACAGAGGAGTTCAAATAGCAGTCATCGATATTGTAACCGAGCGAGGACAAGATGTTGTGTTAGCAAAATATCTAACACCCGATATATTAATTAATAACAACGGTGGCCCTCCTTTTGTTGAATTCGAGTCCCTTAGCAGGAGTGATTTAGAAAAAAGTCTTAAAATGAATATGATAACGCCGATCAGAATGATACAAAGAACTTTCAATTCTATGGTTATCAAGGGATTACGTTGGGCTATTAAATTACATCCGTATCCGTAGAAATGTGAATCTAAGTTGTAGACCTTTCTAGCGGTGCACTAGCATGCCTCTCCTCTTTTTTAGTAGGACTTTCATACTCTTTAGCCAATAAAGGTTCAACTATTAACCAGCTATTGCTGGGATATTTTTTAACCGAACGATTGAAAGAGAGATGCAAAGTTAATGCAGAAAAAATGGAGTACCAGAAGACGAAATTTCGGACAGAATAATTTATCAAGCCCCAGCAAAACGTTTTGGCAAGCCTGAGGAATTTGGGCAGACTTGTGACTTTCCTTGTAGCAAAACCGCCGGCTAGATTACTGGGCACAATATCCTAATCGACGGGGGTTTTTATAAAAATGCCATTTGAAATTCTCAAAGCTCGCTATGGAGAACTTTTTAATAACAAAGGTCCGCAAATTGGTCGGAACTCAGAGGCCGCCTCGATAAGAGATCGCGCCGTCTGTTCACGAACAGCATAAACAATTGACGATAATTCTGGCCAGCCGTCAAGTCTGCGCAGTAACAAATCAAAATCACCATCTCCTGATAGCAACACGATGCAATCGATATTGTTATTGTTGTGAAAAACCGTATCTAATATGTCGATAGTGATCCCAACATCCCAATCACCTTTCCTCGTGCCATCGGCGCGGCTAATGTAAGGTTTTAACTTTACGTTGAATCCTGACTCCCTTAAAAAATTTTGAAATATCATCTGTTTCCGATCCCCACGGTCAATGGCATAGGCTTGAGCAATAACAATGTCACCCTCATTTTCAAGCTCACTCAAGAGTCTTCTATAATTAAAATAGCATCCATATCTTTCTTTAACAGTGTAAAATATATTTTGGACATCAACGAACAGTGCAATTTTTCTCATAATAAGCTTCCCCTCTGAATATTCAATCACTAACTGCGAGGAGTAGATTTTTACATAAGCTAAGCTCGGATGTGTTAAAAAAAGTGTCTCTGTAACTTACAGTGCCCCATTTATGCCTTGCTTTTAGCTCTTCAGATTTCTAAAGTATTAACCTTGATCCATGATAAATATATTCGATTATTTAACTTTAATAGGGGAAAACTTGTATGTCACTTGAACTAGTAACCGCCGGTTTAAAAGAAAAAATCGGGGAAGACTGCGGGCTTGGAGCAACGGTAAAGTTTGATTTTGGGGATAACGGAAAACTCTTCCTTGATGCTACACAAACGCCTAATATTATTAATAATGATGACGCCGATGCTCAGTGCACCATGGTCTTGAGTATGGAGAATTTCATGTCGATGGCCGCGGGAGAACTTGATGGCACTGCGGCGTTTATGTCAGGGAAGCTCAAAATACAAGGCGATATGGGTATAGCAATGAAATTAGGCCCGATGTTAGCTTAATAGAGGTCAGTAAAGGAAATAATATTGATGTGGGGATTAGCCTGTCTCAATAATTCGGCAGGCTAATCAAAGCATCCTAAGTTTAGTGTAATCAGCATTCCGGTAAAGTATTAGCTTGTCAAGAGTCGACATTCTCAAACTTCCGATAAATAATTTACCTTCCCTTTCATAAGTACTTGTTATGATGTGATATGCGCCACGCTCATCTGATAAATCAAGTCTCAGTTTTCCATCCAAGTCCAATCTCAATATGATACTTTTTCCCTTTGGATTAAAAAGAAAGTTGCGTGGCAGGGCACCTAGTAGCTGACGTATCCGGGGGGCTTTCCGACAGAACATCATTTCTTATTGAGGGCGTGCCTATCTAGAAAGTATCAATTCTTTTAAATGAGATATTGTCTATATGCACAAGCGACTCTGCAAACAAATCTTATCGTCCGGCATACGCATCTTATAATGCTACTTGACAGGCTAGCATTCATATAACTATCAAAAACTATACTCCTGTCTATAAAAGTAATAAAGTGGGTGACTTTTCTATAAATACTGTATATATTAACAGTATAAAAGGTGGGCTAATGCAAAAATTTTCAAATCTAGAGTCACTTCTAACACGCCATGATATTTGGCGTGGTCATAATCGCTCGATCATAAAAGATTCCTTGACAACCCAATATCCAGAATTAGATGATCTATTATGTGGCGGTTGGCCGCGACAAGCATTAGTCGAAGCAAATTTTAGTCGTCATGGCATCGGTGAGTTGAGTCTAATTTTGCCGACATTAGTCAAGCATACGCAGAAAGAAGGGCTATGCGTCCTTCTCGATCCGCCTTATCAACCTTATGCTCCTTCTTGGGCGTCAGCTGGTATAAAACTTGAAAATCTTTTCGTCATACACAGCAAATGTCGTAATGAATGGCTATGGAGTGCCGAACATAGCATAAGAAGTGAAGTCCTGCTGGTCGCATGGATAGGACAATATAAGTTTAACTATAGTAATTTAAGGCGAATACAATTAGCTGCCACTGAAAATTATCAACCGGCTTTTTTATACAACCATTTAAAACGTATTTCACTGTACTCTCCTGCCGCATTAAGACTGGAAATTAATAATTCGAAACTACATGAAATAAAAATAAAAGTAATTAAATTCAATGGTTTAAATTCTTCTTCGCAAGTACGGTTGAAAACATATATAAATGATACGAAACGTATTTTACTGCACCAACTACCCGTGCCGATACATAATAATCATAAGAATACTGGTTTACCTTTCAACCCTAATGAGACCCAAGACTACATACTTAACACTTAATTTTAATATGAAAATCTACAACAGATATAGTCCATATGCCCCAAACAATTAAAATACAAGAAATCTGGCTCTATCTGCACTTTCCTTTATTGGCTATAGATGCTCAATTTAAAGAATCTAAAAAACAACTCTCACAATGTCCGCAAGCAGTTATAACTCAAGGTCAAAAGACACAATATATATATTGTTGCAACGATGCTGCAAAGCAGCTTGGTATCCAAGCACAAATGTCCTTTTCGACTGCAATAACTCTCTGTCCTGAGTTACATACAAAAATTCGAAATGATAAAGAAGAAAGGCTCTATTTCGAGCAACTAACTCTTATTGCCTACAATTTTAGTCCCGAACTAATCATCCATCAAAATATTGGCCTTAGTATAGAATTATCTAATTGTAAAAAGCTTTATGGTAGTTATTCTAAATTACTCAAGCAACTAAAAGAGCAATTAAAGGAGAAATGCAGCCAAGTCTTCACAGGAGTTGGACACAACTCTTTAGCAGCGCGCTTATCAATAAAACATGAATTTCATACTCAAATACCTAAGAATAAAGAGTTAATTCGCCAACTACATTCCATAAAGTTAGATCAACTAACCCTTAAACACTCTCAAAAAAATAGCCTTAAGCATCTAGGCATAATCACTGTAGGTGATTTTCTAACTCTACCAAGCACCTCAATATGCCGTCGGTTTGATAATAAAATACTCTCCAAGATAAGTCTCTTAACTGCTCAAAATGATTTGCAAGAACGATATATAGCACCTAAAAAATTCAAAGATATACTAGAAAATCCTGACGGATTTTATAGCAAAGAAGATTTATATAAACCAATGAAAATATTGTTGGCACGACTCCAAAAGCATCTCCGCACTCATCAGGTAAACTGCAAAAAGATCTATTGGCAATTCTCTCCAATGCAAGGACAACCAAAATCTATGGTCATTAAATTATCACATCCATGTCATGGCTCTGATATTTTTTTCACTCTCAGTCGTTTGCAACTTGAACGAATTAATTTACCAAATAGTATCGAAAGAATTGTTTTATCTAGCAAGGAATTCATTATTAATACTAATGAAAACTTAGATTTTTTTCTTACTAAAAAATATATAAAGAAAGTTCATTTTTTAGATCAGGTCACAGCTAAATTAGGAGCTGATACCATATATCAACCCTGCTTTCAGGCAGAGTACTTACCAGAAAAAGCTAATCTAGCTGCCGACATATGCTCTCCCAAAACATCAAGTGATAGACATTTGCCATTACAACCACTGTGGCTGACAAATACACCTTTACGATTACAAAACCTCGATAATCAACCTTACTGGAACAAACCCTTAACGCTGTTACGTGGGCCTGAACGCTTATCTGACAACTGGTGGCAAGGTGAGCAACAGCGCGATTATTATATGGCGCATGATTCTCAAGGATCACGTTACTGGTTATATTGGGAAAAACAGAGCAAGGAATGGCACCTACATGGAATATTTGCCTAAAGAGTAATTACAAAAAGGCTCTACTGAACCAATTGCTTTCTGAGGACAAACTTCTGTACTTTTCCAGCAGGATTGCGCGGTAAAACATCAACAAAGTATAATCGCGTTGGCAATTTAAATCGAGCGAGTTGCGAACTTGCAAAGTTACGCAATCCTTCTAATTGCAAATCTGCGTCTGGTTGAAGTACCACCACAGCAACCACAGCCTCCCCCCACTTTGGATCAGGCTGACCGATAATGGCAACTTCGAAAATGGCTTCATGCGCATATAGAATATTCTCAACTTCAGCAGGATAAACATTCTCTCCCCCTGAGATAATCATATCTTTAAGACGATCACAAAGGTACAAAAAGCCATCCTCATCCAGGTACCCTATGTCTCCGCTGTGAAACCACCCGTTTTCATCAATTACCTCAGCAGTTGCTTCAGGTCGATTCCAATAACCTTTCATCACATTTGGTCCTCTAATGCATACCTCCCCTCGCTCACCAGCAGATAAAGGTTTATTTTCAGAATCTACTATACAAATGTCAGTATAGAGTGGAGAACGACCGGCAGATCCTATTTTTTCGCTGGCCAGATGGCTGGCAAGGATACTTGCATATGGCGCGGTCTCAGTAAGCCCATATCCCTGACAAAAACTTATTCCTCGGGCACCATAAGTTTCAATCAAGGGAACTGGCACAGGGGCACCACCGACCGTGACTGACAAAATGTGACTTAAATCAGTAGTGGCAAAGTTTTCATGCTGCGACATCAGCAGGAACATAGTCGGCGCACCAAACATTGTTGAAACACGATATTTCTCCAAGTCCTTCAATACTTGTCCGGGCTCAAAATTACGATGAAGAATTACCTCTATCCCACACGCCAAAGAAATCAGTGTCGTCACATTCAAACCACCGATATGAAATAATGGTGCACAAGTCAACGTTGCTGTTTGCATATTGTTTTCACTAAAAGCAACATTAACAGCATTCCAAAAGAGATTACCATGGGTCAACATCGCCCCTTTAGGTAGACCTGTTGTACCAGATGTATACATTATCAGTGCAATGTCATCTGCCGAGATTTGCCCAAAATGTTCGAGTGGATCTTTATTATCTATTAACTCTGGAAAAAATTCCCAATTTGACGCTTTTGACTCAACACTCAAATACCGACCACATTGAAGATTTGAGCGCTCATCGTCGACCAGTGAAGTCATAGTTTGATCCGCAAACATTACCTTTAAACCGGCGTCATTTGCTATAAATCTTATCTCTGATCCAGTCAACCGGAAATTAATTGGAACGAATATAGCGCCTAAGCATCCACACGCATAAAGAACCTCTAGGAATGACGGATGATTTAGTCCAATATAACCAACACGATCTCCCTTATTGATATCCATATCTTTTAGCACTGCTGAAATCTTGCGAACTCGCAGAGAAAGCTGATCATAAGTTAAGGAATGACCCTCAAATGTAATGGCCCTTTCCAGTGGCGACATCTCAGCTCGTTTTAATATAGTTTGTCCTAGACCAATGTCTGGACTTTTGGCCATATGCATTTCTACCCCCCAAATGGTTTGGCAACTTCTTTTAGATTTCTCTCATAAGTTTATAACTAAATAAACATTCATTTGCAAACTTGTCAAAGTGCTATGTCAAGCCAAGGATTAGCATTATTTAATATGGCATGAAATATGCTTTCTTTCACCTCTGATTTACTGAGACTTTAGAAGGCAACAAAACAATCTCCTAAAGTGTACATTCATATCAGATTTTTCAACATCCATCAGGGCTTAAATCAAGAGCTCGCACTGGAATAGTGCAACATAAGGCGGATGTATTTTTAAGGGCAAACCTAATCTTGAACAACTATATCATCAACAAGAAATATCGACGTGTTCAAGGCGATCCTTACGCATTGATCTTCACTGATCTCGATGGCAGTTTATTGGATCATAACACCTATAGTAGTGATCCCGCCTCGCAACTCTTAAAGCTTCTAGAAATTTCTAAATTGCCAGTAATAGCTGTTACTAGTAAAACCGCCTTAGAGGTTATTCCACTCCGGGAAGATCTCGAAAATAAACACCCATTTATAATTGAAAATGGGGCAGCAATTTATATTCCCAAGGAATATTTTTCAAAAAATTTAGTTATAAAAAATTGTGATACAGTCGACAAATATATCAGGATTTTTGAAGCTCCATCACGGGACCATTGGCGTAGGATTTTGCATGATTTTGATCAAAGATACCGGAATGAGTTTAGGAGTTTTTCTGATATTTATAATCGGGATGGTGCCGCCGGTATTTGTGAGGTCACAGGATTAAGCCTCCAGTCGGCAAAAATTGCTAACAAACGAGATTATACGGAGCCCCTCATCTGGGAGGGAAACGAAGAAAGGAAAATTCAGTTTATACAAGAATTGAGGAATGTCGGTGCCAATCCGCTTCAAGGAGGGAGGTTTCTTACCGTTGGCGGTGCTTTTGACAAAGGAAGCGCATTAAAAAAACTCATTAGTTTTTATAAGTCAGTCCTTGAGCTACCAATTATCTCGCTGGCAGTTGGGGATAGTGCCAACGACGTGAGCATGCTAGATGTTGCCAGTTGGGCATTACTTATTAGGGCAAAAGATAGGGCTCTTCCATCACTAAGGCGTGAGGGAAATGTACTCATCAGCGACCATGAGGGACCAAAAGGATGGGACCAAGGAGTTCGGAAATGGCTACGGCAAATAAATTATGAACTTGGAAACGACAATAATGACCAACGTCACCAGTAATTATTACTAACTTACAGATTAGGAAATACAAATGGCGGACTTCTATCAGAATGGAATTATAACTACACTCCACAATTTACAAAATAGGCCAACTAGCGAATTGGAGGACGAATTAACTAATTTCGCTAGACAAAGACCATTGGGTCTCATATTGCCCTCGCTGTACTCTGAATTGCAGGGCCCTGCGCTTTCAAGTATTGTCAACGAGTTATCTGCGGTACCCTACCTAGACCAAATTGTCATTGGACTCGATAGGGCAGCTGAGAGAGATTATCGTCATGCGCTGAATTTTTTTTCTCGAATGCCACAAGAGCATAAGGTTCTATGGAACGACGGACCCAGATTAAAGGCGATTGATGATAACTTAAGAGATCTTGATCTAGCTCCTAAGGAGCTAGGAAAAGGAAGGAACGTTTGGTATTGCATGGGGTATGTTCTAGCATCAGGAAGGACAGAGTCAATTGCCCTCCATGATTGCGACATCACGACGTATGATCGATCGCTCCTCGCACGGCTCATTTATCCAGTAGCCCATCCGAGCTTCAGTTATGAGTTTTGCAAAGGTTATTATGCCCGAACAGCACATGGCAAAATGCACGGCCGAGCGTGCAGGTTATTGGTGACGCCTTTATTAGGCGCGTTGAAAAAGATTCTAGGTCAAATGGATTATCTGGATTATATGACAAGTTTCCGGTATGCATTAGCAGGAGAATTTTCATTTAGACGGGATGTACTTAGAGACATAAGAATTCCCAGCGATTGGGGGCTTGAGATAGGTGTGTTATCGGAAATGTATCGGAATTACGCTAAAAGTCGCGTTTGTCAGGTGGATATTGCTAACAGCTATGATCACAAACATCAGCCTCTCTCTCCAGAAGATGCAAAAAATGGCCTTTCAAAAATGTCCATCGATATTGCCAAGGCACTTTTTCGAAAACTGGCGACTCAAGGTGTTGTATTCGAGCGAGGAACATTCAGATCGATTAAAGCCACTTATTACAGAATTGCTCTTGACGCTGTAGAAAATTCTCACAATGATGCGATAATGAATGGACTTACCCTAGATGTTCATAGCGAGGAAAAGGCGGTAGAACTCTTTGCCGAGAATATTATGAAAGCGGGAGAAGTATTTTTAGAGAGACCCAGTGACCGGCCATTTATCGCAAGTTGGAACCGAGTTATCAGTGCAGTTCCAGACATTTTTGAGCAACTCTTAGCGGCTGTCGAAGCAGACAACAAAGAGTATATGGAACGGATTAAATGACGAGTCTGCCATCTGAGCGTTTAAATAGACGTATTGCCGAACAGCTTTGTTTTTTGTATCCGGATCTTAACGATGCACAAGCCAAGATGCTTTCGACTGATTTCTTAAGCATAATGGAAATCAGTGATTCATCTCAGTTCCCTGAGCCGCACAAAAACTATTGGGATGAACGTGATACAGTGGTCATCACATATGGTGATAGTGTTTTAAGCAAAAGTATGGCGCCCCTCGTTGCGCTAAAGACTTTCTTCGACAAATTTCTCAAATCCAAAATCAACACTATCCACATTTTACCGTTCTATCCATTTACTTCTGATGATGGTTTCTCTGTGCTGGACTATTCCAGCGTTAACGAAACTCTTGGAGAGTGGAAAGATGTGTCTAAAATTGCTGAGGATTATCGCTTGATGGCAGACCTAGTAATCAATCATTGTTCTGCCCGTAGTCGTTGGTTCGAGAACTATATTGCTGATCGTAATCCCGGTCGAGATTATTTTATTTCGATTGATTCAAATATTGATCTGAGTAATGTGACGCGTCCACGCGCTAATTCTTTGCTAAAGCCAGTTTCAACCATTCGCGGCCCAAAATACGTCTGGTGTACATTCAGTCATGATCAAGTGGACCTGAATTTCTCTAATCCAGAGGTGTTAAAACAATTCGTTAAGATCATCAAACTATATCTCGAAATGGGGGTGCGTATATTTAGACTTGATGCAGTGGCATATCTTTGGAAAAAAGTGGGGACCAAATGTATCAATCTTGAGGAGACACACTGTGTTATTAGGCTTCTACGGGGCCTTATCGAGTGCGCTGCCCCAGGCGCAGTTATCATTACAGAAACAAATATCCCTAACCGAGAGAACCTAGCGTACTTTGGAAATGCTAATGAAGCGCATTGGGTATATAACTTTTCTCTACCACCATTACTCATTAACACACTCGTGACGGGAAATTGCGAATATTTAAAGCAATGGATGATGAGTATGCCTCCGGCTAGAATGGGTACGGCCTACTTCAATTTCATTGCGTCTCACGATGGTATCGGTCTTCGTCCCGCAGAAGGGTTACTCAGCGAGATAGAAATAAAGCGTCTTATCGAAACAATGGAGGCTTTTGGAGGCAAAATATCATGGAGATCACAGGACGATGGTACTCGCAAGGCCTATGAGATTAATATATCACTCTTCGATGCTTTGAGTGGAACGCTCGATGGCAGAGACAATTATGCTGTGAAAAGATTCATCTGTGCACACGCTATCATGTTAGGACTTGAGGGTATACCTGCAATATATATTCACAGCCTCGTTGGAACGCGTAATGACTACAATAGATTGAATAATAGTGGTCATAACCGTGCTATTAACAGACATCAGTGGCAGTATGAGGAGCTTATCAATCGAATTACCGATGAGAATAAGACTGAGCATGAGGTATACACTGAATTGGGCAAACTGCTAGACATCCGTCGCAATCAGGTTGCGTTTCACCCAAATGCAACCCAGTTCACACTACATCTGGGAGATAATATCTTTGGCTACTGGAGGCAAAGCATTGACCGAGAGCAAAGTATTTTTTGTGTGAGCAACATAAGTAATTCAAAGCAGAAATTGTTTTTGGCTGAAATTAATCTAATCGATAACCAAAATTGGTGTGATCTAATTAGTGGTGAGAACTTCAGTGATCGCGACTCATTCGTCACCTTGACACCCTACCAAACAATTTGGATAACCAATAGTTTTGGGGATCCGCATAGCTCATAGCCAATATCCCGTAACTACATTTTTTTAAAGGGGCTCATCATCCTAACTAGTCGTTTCTAAAAGAAGTTGCCATTAGTTAGTTTTTGGTACTAAATCTTAAGGCACTCCAAAATTAAGCCATATGGACCTCCTGTTTGATTATAATCTTGGATTATTGAGCGGGGATGTGCAGTGAATCCTATCTATTTGGTAATTTCATTAATCTCAGTCGTCCTAAATGTCTATTTCCTCTCGAAGTACAGTGAGGATGTTGAATCAACCACGAAAGTTAAAAACGATACATCTTACATCTCTAAATCAACTACAAGAACTTTAACCTCACCCACCTCGCAGGATATCGAAAATAACATATTGGAAATGCTGTCATTAAGGCAATACCACGAAAGTGTAAAATTGTTGATCAATGCAGATATAAATGATCCTAAAATTACTTATTCTCTAAAATATTTGATGCTAAAACATGTCCAATACCAACTCAATAAAGGGGATGTGGATTCGGCAATTGAATTACTTAATGAACTGCTCTCAAACTTCCCTAATGAAATTCAATTTCTCAAATTGAAATCAATAACATTTGAACTAATTGAAGACTTCGAGTCCGCAGTCCGTCTAATCTACGAAATTCAATATCGAACCTATGACTCACACGAAAAACAATTGGCGCTACAGGATGCAAGAAGTTTAAGTCGACGATGCATAGATCAACTGTTAAACAAGGGCGACTGGTCAGATATATCCGAACTAACCATGCTTGTCCTCTCTATGGACCAAGACTTTAGATATGCCCAGTTCCGCCTAGCAGAGGCTCTTTTAAAACAGGAAAAATACGTGAGTGCCAGCATAGAGGCCTCTCGCCTCCTTGATGAACCAGAATGGAATCGAGCCGGAGAACAACTTTTAGCTGAGATTTTGGCTAAAAAACAAAATACAAGCCAAATCGAACTAAAAAAAATAGGCCAGCAATATGTAGCTAATATCCTGATTGCCGGCACAACCGAGGTATCATTGCTAGTCGATACTGGGGCTAGCATCTGCGTTCTGTCAAAAGAAGTTTTTGAACGTATAAAGTCATCCATTCACGCAGAAAATATCGGCGACATACCTCTGAATACTGCAGGAGGCTTAGTTGTAGTCGAACTATATCGGTTTCCCAGTCTGCAACTAGGAAATCACTTGGTGAAAAATATTGAGGTTGCCGTCAATCCACACTCAAGCGGCCCTTTCGATGGACTTCTTGGGATGAATTTTTTATCTATGTTTAATTTCCATATTGATCAACAAACAAATAGATTACTACTTCATGATAAAAAGTAGAGACAACGTGCCATAAATACTGGATATATAAACAGTAATTATGGTATGTTGCCTAGATGTCATATGCTGAATTACATTGTCTGAGTCACTATAGCTTCTTACGTGGAGCTTCGCATCCAGCAGAATTAGTGAATACTGCAAAAGTCCTAGGTTATAGCGCCCTAGCTATTACGGATGAGTGTTCATTAGCAGGTGTTGTTAAAGCACATACCGCAGCTAAAGCATGCGGTTTAAAACTGATTATCGGTAGCGAATTCGAACTAGATAATCAAAGGCTAATCGTACTTGTCACAGACCGACCCGCTTATTCTGAGTTGTCAACGCTTATTACACTAGCACGCAGACGAAGTATAAAAGGCGAATATATCCTAAATTGGTCGGATCTAGAGCATACTTTACACTCTGGTCTTATAATCTGGCTACCATCCAAAAATCTAGATTGCGATACCATCAAGGTACAAGAGTTACTAAAGTGGAGCGATGGTCGTTTGTGGATAGGTGTAGAGCATCTACTTGATGGCCATGAAATAGATAATTATCGTTATCTACGTAATCTTTCAGCATTATGGCAGATCCCTCTTGTCGCCTGTGGAGATGTTCATATGCATGAAAAGCAGTCTCGTCCCTTACAAGATACCCTGACCGCTATTCGCTATAATTGTTCAGTCATGGAGTTGGGAGACAAACGTTTTTCTAATGCAGAACGACATTTGCGAAGCCTAGAAAAATTAAAAAAAATTTATCCGGCAGCGCTATTATTGGAAACCTTAAAAATTACTATGCAATGCAACTTTAGCTTGGAAGAATTACGTTATGAATATCCCAAAGAAGTAGTTCCAGGAAATGTCTCACCGATACAACAACTAAGACATCTTATCGAGATAGGTATATGTAAACGCTGGCCACAAGGAATACATCCAAGTATAAAAGAAAAAATTGAATATGAGTTAAATATTATTGTTGAACTACGATATGAATATTACTTTTTAACCGTTCATGATATCGTCGATTTTGCTCGGAATCGTAATATCTTTTGCCAAGGGAGAGGTTCCGCAGCTAATTCTATCGTGTGTTACTGCCTATTTATTACTGAAGTATCCCCAGACCAAGTTTCACTGTTATTTGAACGCTTTATTTCAAAAGAACGTAACGAACCACCCGACATAGATGTAGACTTTGAGCACGAGCGTCGAGAAGAAGTTATTCAATACATCTATAAGAAATATAGTCGTGAACGTGCCGCCATTGCCGCAACAGTTATCACCTATAAGCCACGCAGCGCAATTCGCGATGTTGGAAAGGCACTCGGACTTGACCCACATTTCATCCAGCAACTTAGCCAATCTATATCTTGGTGGGAGAGAAGTGAGGATTTTACAAAACGCTTTAGTAAAAAAGGAATAGACCAGAGTGGCCTCTTATTAAAAAAATTTCACTTATTATTGCAATCCATAATCGGTACACCTCGACACCTTTCTCAACATGTCGGAGGATTTATAATTACGGATAGTCCAATCAGTTCTCTAGTGCCGGTGGAGAATGCAAGCATGCCTGATCGAACAGTCATTCAATGGGATAAGGAAGATATTGAAGCACTCGGTCTCCTAAAGATTGATATTTTAGCTTTGGGTATGCTAAGCGCAATCCATCGTTGTCTCAAATTAATTCAAGAACATCATGGACAAGCTCTATCAATGCAAAAAATCCCCTCAAATGACAAGGCAACATATGACATGCTCTGCGCCGCGGATAGTATCGGTGTTTTTCAAATAGAATCCCGAGCACAGATGGCTATGTTACCCCGCTTAAAGCCACGCAGCTTTTATGATTTGGTAATTGAAATCGCCATTGTTCGCCCAGGTCCAATTCAGGGCGGAATGGTGCACCCATATTTACGTCGACGACAAGGCTTAGAAGATATCGATTATCCCAATGCAGAAATCAAAGAAGTTCTCGAAAGAACTCTGGGTATTCCAATTTTTCAGGAGCAAGTGATTCGTTTAGCAATGGTTGCTGCAGGTTTTTCTGGAGGCGAAGCAGATCAGCTACGTAGAGCGATGGGTAGCTGTGGTAAGAATAGCCATCTAAATCACTTTGAAAAAAAATTAGTCGATGGAATGTTAGAACGAGGTTATACATTAGACTTCGCTCAGCGTCTCTATAAACAAATTCAAGGTTTTGGCGTATATGGATTTCCGGAATCACACTCAGCTAGTTTTGCATTATTAGCATATGTGTCAGCCTGGTTAAAATGCCACTACCCGGAAGCATTTTACTGTGCACTTCTTAACAGTCAGCCAATGGGGTTCTATAGCCCCTCTCAATTAGTTCAAGACGCATGCCGTAAAGGAATCAAAGTCGCACCAATCGATATAAATCGGAGCAATTGGGACCATAGCTTAGAAAAAGAGCCGTCTAATGAAGATACTCCAATACTTCGATTGGGATATCGACTAATCATTGGTATGTCAAAGACAGTCGCTGAACGAATTGTAAAAGCAAGAAATCAAGAAAACTCTAAAGAACTCTTTTTTACTACCATTCCGGAACTTGTCCAACGAGCTTCGGTACCTACATCCCAATTAACTTTATTAGGTACAGCAGGCGCTCTTAATACACTGGCAGGAGACCGACGAAAAGCGCACTGGCAAATTCTTGATTCAGGAGCTGGCGGCCCACTTTTAGAAAGTAATACAGATATAAATGCGAAAAAGCATGTTATAAAGTTCAACGATGATAGTACTCAAAGTCTAAAAAAATTAAGCGAAGTAGAAGAACTGCATGCCGACTATGATAGCACTGGTTTAACCCTAGGACGCCACCCAATGAGCTTGCTAAGAGAACAATTCGAGATATTCATACACTGCAAACGGCACGCTGATCTAGCTCTTCTTGGGCACCAACGCTTCGTACGTATAGCAGGACTGGTAACAGGTCGCCAACGTCCGGGTACTGCATCTGGTGTAATTTTTCTAACACTAGAAGATGAGACAGGCAATAGCAGTGTTATTGTTTGGAAAACCGTTCAAAAACGTTGCCATCAGGCTTTATTAAGAGGACAACTACTTGAAGTAAAGGGTGTAACAGAAACTGAAGGAGCTGTAATACATGTAGTGGCTCAAGAACTCACAGACCACAGCGATTTACTTTATAAAACTAAAATTCGCAGTAGAGATTTCCGTTAGTCATTAGTGCAGTTAACTCGAGTCATATCACATAGCATACTTGAGAAGACTCTAAATTTTTTACCAACCAGCTACTTCTTCCAACCCGCTACCGATATCTGCTAGGCTTCGGACGGTTTTCACGCCAGCATCTTGCAAAGCGGCAAATTTTTCTTCGGCAGTACCCTTACCCCCTGAGATAATAGCCCCAGCGTGACCCATCCTCTTTCCTGAAGGGGCAGTAACACCAGCGATATAGGAAACTACTGGCTTAGCGATATTAGCCTTTATGAACATGGCCGCCTCTTCTTCTGCCGTCCCACCAATTTCACCAATCATTACAATCGCTTCAGTCAGAGGGTCCTGCTCAAACAGAGATAAAATATCGGTAAAACTAGATCCAGGAATTGGATCACCACCAATGCCAACACAGGTGGATTGCCCAAAACCATAGTCCGTGGTTTGTTTCACCGCCTCGTATGTTAAAGTTCCCGAGCGAGAGACAATACCGACCTTACCTGGAAGGTGGATATGCCCCGGCATAATCCCTATTTTGCATTGCCCAGGGGTTATCACTCCCGGGCAATTTGGTCCTACAAGCCGCACTCCAAGGTAATCGCATGCAACCTTACACTCCAACATATCCAGTGTAGGAATACCTTCGGTAATGCAAACAATGAGCTTTATTCCAGCATTAGCCGCCTCTAAAATGGAATCCTTACAAAACGGTGCGGGAACATATATTACAGAGGCATCCGCTGATGTTTCTGTAATCGCTTCCTCAACCGTATTGAATACGGGCAGTCCAAGATGCTCTATACCACCCTTCCCCGGAGTTACCCCACCAACCATTTTGGTGCCGTAATCAATCGCCTGTTCTGAGTGAAAAGTGCCCTGTCCACCAGTAAAGCCCTGACATATAACTTTTGTTTCGCCATCAATGAGAATCGCCATTTTATTTCGCTCCCGACGCTTTTACTACTTTTGAGGCTGCATCTGATAGGCTCGTCGCTGCAATAATGTCAAGACCAGAATCCTCAAGCATTTGTCTTCCCGAGTCTGCGTTGTTACCTTCGAGACGAACCACCACAGGCACCTTGACTCCGACCTCCTCAACTGCTCCAATCACACCGTCGGCAATTAAGTCACACCTGACAATACCACCAAATATATTTATCAAAACCGCGTTTACCCGATCATCAGAAAGAATGATTTTGAACGCCTCAACAACCCTTTGTTTGGTTGCACCTCCACCGACATCAAGAAAGTTAGCGGGAGAACCACCATGCAATTGAACTATATCCATGGTACCCATTGCCAAACCTGCTCCATTCACCATGCATCCGATACTACCCTCTAACGCCACATAATTAAGATCCCAGTCGGCGGCTAAAGACTCTCTTGGGTCCTCTTGCGTAGGATCATACATTGCTTTGAGCACGGGTTGTCGGTAAAGCGCATTACTATCAATGACCACTTTTGCATCCAAACAGTGTAAGTTTCCTTCGCCATTTATGATAAGTGGATTAATTTCCAAAAGCGCCATATCGCACTCGAAAAACATCTTCGCTAGACCCAAAAAAATATTAACAAACTGCCGTACTTGAACCCCGACAAGCCCGAGATTGAATGCGAGCTGCCGACCTTGATAAGGTTGGGCACCAGTTGTTGGATCTATGTTGACCCTCAATATTTTATCAGGAGTCTCATAAGCTACTTTTTCAATTTCAACGCCGCCCTCCGAAGAAGCCATGAAAACAACACGTTGGGTTGATCGGTCAATAACCGCGCCGAGATAGATCTCATTTGAGATATCAACGAAAGGCTCAACTAATATCGTGTTAACAGGTTGTCCCAAAGAATCTGTTTGATAAGTAACTAATTTTTTTCCGAGCCAATTTTTAGCAAAATTCTCCACCTCCATGCCAGACCGAACTAATTTAACGCCGCCAGCCTTACCTCGTCCTCCGGCGTGAACCTGTGTCTTCACCACCCAGCAATCACCTCCTATGGTATCCAAAGCGCCAAGCGCCTCTTCAATCGTTCGTGCAGTAATTCCCTCTGAGACCGGTAATCCATACTGGGCAAAAAGCTGCTTACTTTGATATTCGTGCAAATTCATACTTTGTAATCCTAAAAGAAAATTTAATCTACCGGATGATGCTCGCTTTTACCTCAGAAATTGAAGTTATCTAACCTTGCGATTTACCTTGTGGATAGCATTTCCATTCACCGCTAGAGCTGCCTCATGAACAGTCTCTGACAACGTCGGATGACCGAAAACTGTCATACCTAGGTCTTCGGAGCTCGATCCAAATTCCATGGCGATAGCAACTTGCTGAACAAGATCTGCGGCACTCGGACCCACTATGTGACAACCCAAAATCCGGTCTGTATCAGCATTTGCGATTAGCTTAACCATACCGTCCGAATCATTCGCCGCTAAAGCCCTGCCGCTAGCGGCAAAAGGAAAGGTTCCAACGCGGTATGGCTCACCTGCTTCCTTGACCTGCTCTTCGGTACGCCCCACAGATGCCACCTCTGGGTGGGTATATATAACATTTGGAACAATCTCATAGTTAATCTGAGCACTATGTCCTGCAATACGCTCAGCCACCATGATTCCCTCTTCCGAACCTTTATGTGCAAGCATCGGACCTCGAACTACATCACCAACTGCATAAACTCGTGGAGTATTAGTCTCACATTGCGCATTTACAATAATAGCTCCTCGCGAATCCAGCTCGATTCCCGCTCCGTCAGCGAGTAAACCATCCGTAAAAGGCTTCCTGCCAACACACACAATTAATTTGTCGAATATTTCTGAGTGCTCCGATTGATCGGCCGAGGTGTAGCGAACGTGTACCTCGTCCGCCTTTAGCTCAGTCCCTATTACCCGCGCACCCAAACGAACATCCAGCCCCTGTTTTTTAAAGATTTTGTGAGTTTCCTTTGCTATTCCGCTGTCCATAATTGGCAAAAACTCGTTCATGGCCTCCAACAACACAACTTTTGAACCAAGCCGCCCCCAAACTGAACCCAACTCCAAACCAATCACACCAGCCCCGATCACTCCGAGACGCTTCGGGACACTGTCAAGATCAAGAGCTCCTGTCGAATCTACAATCAACCTCCCATCCACAGGAGCAACAGGGATTTCTATCGGCAAAGATCCAGCTGCCAAAATAACATGATCTGCCTTGAGCACATCAGTTATGCCCTCATGACTGGTATATTCGACGTTGTGGCCTATCAATAATTTGCCTGTTCCGAAAAGTCCATCAACACCATTCACCTTGAACAACTGTTCTATACCTCCGGTTAATTGAGAGACAATCTTTGTTTTACGCTGCATCATTGCTGGGATATCGATCGCTATACCGCTCGCACTTATTCCATGTATTGCGAGGCCTTTCTTTGTTTCATAATATCTTTGCGAGCTATCGAGTAACGCTTTTGACGGAATACAACCAACATTTAGGCACGTTCCACCGTTGACACCTTTACCTTCTGGTGTACGCCATTTCTCAATACAAGCTACGGACATCCCAAGTTGAGCCGCTCGAATGGCGGCAACATAACCAGCTGGGCCGCTACCAATTACTATAACATCATACTTTTCACGCATTTGCTTTCCTTATCCAATATGCAATTTTAAATTTCCAATAAAATTTTAGCGGGATCCTCAAGAAGCTCTTTACATGTAACAAGAAAACGAACTGCCTCCTTTCCATCTATAAGTCGGTGGTCGTAAGACAATGCTAGGTACATCATAGGACGAATAGTAACTTTCCCCTGATGCGCAACGGGACGCTCCTGTATCTTATGCATTCCAAGAATAGCGGTCTGCGGCGGATTAATTATTGGCGTGGATAAGAGAGACCCATAGACACCCCCATTAGTGATAGTGAAGGTTCCACCGGTCATTTCATCTATCGTTAATTTACTATCTCGAGCTTTCGCGGCAAATTCAAAGATACTATTCTCAACAGACGCAATGCTCATATTTTCCGCATTTCTCAATACCGGAACTACTAAACCACGATCGGTAGACACAGCAACACCTATATCTTGATAGCCATGGTACACGATATGATCGTCATCGATCGATGCGTTAACCAAGGGAAACCTTTTCAAAGCCTCCACAGCGGCCTTCACAAAAAAACCCATGTACCCCAGCCGAGTGCCGTTATGCATCTTAGTAAATTCTTCTTGATATTGCTTACGCAAATTAATTAAAGCACTCATGTCCACTTCATTAAAAGTGGTTAATGAAGCCGTCGTCTGGGTAACTTCTAGCAAACGCTCTGAAATCCGCGACCGCATTCGGGTCATAGCAACGCGACGCTGCACGCGCTCACCGCCGTCAAAAGCTACTAAATTTGATCCTTGAGATTCTTCCTCGATCTGTTCTGTAACCGAGGTATCCTGTTTAACGTCATAATTGACGACATCCTCTTTTGTAATTCGACCCCCCCGCCCAGTTCCTGTGATATGAAGCAAATCTATACCTCGTTCTTCCGCCAATTTCCTCGCAGCAGGATTCACCAACCCATCATTATCTTTATTACTTGCCGGCTGCTCTTGTTTTGAGACGTCTACAGGGGAATCAGTTGTTGTACCCTCCTCTATTCTTCCCACCAAATCACTACTTAGAACTATGTCACCCTCCTGTTTAAAGACTTCGATTAATGTACCCGTGACCGGTGCCACAACTTCCAACACTACCTTATCGGTCTCAATATCCACCACAAGGTCATCTCGGGTCACAAAATCTCCAGCTTTCACATGCCAGTGCGAAAGTGTGCCCTCCTGAACGGATTCTGGGTAGCTCGGCGCCTTTATATCTGTAGCCATTATTCTCTTCCTGTTGTTTCTAATTAATTGTCAACGCTTGATCAATAAACTGGGCTTGTTCCTCAAGATGGACTGACATATATCCAGACGCAGGAGCAGCTGAACTCTTCCGACCAACATAGTCTAATACTAAGTTAGTCTTATGCCGCTTTAAGGCATTACGCATATGATGCTGACTACTGTACCACGCCCCTTGATTCATTGGTTCCTCCTGACACCACACTGCCTGCTCGAGGTCACACATCGAGGCCAAAATTTTATCTAACTCAACATTGGGAAATGGGTATAATTGTTCCAACCTAACTAAAGCAATATTATCAATATTCCGTCTGTCTCGCTCTTCAAGCAAATGGTAGTAGACCTTACCTGCGCACAGAACTAGTCGCTTTGTATTTGCCGCCTCGACATTATGATCTGGAAGCACATTTTCGAAACGACCAGACGCCAGTTCCTCTAAACTCGAAATAGCCTGTTTATGACGTAAAATCCACTTTGGACTCATAATCATAAGAGGTCTTCTCATCGGTCGAATCGCCTGACGACGCAATAAGTGGAAAATCTGAGCCGGTGTTGTGGGTATACAGATTTGTATATTATGCTCGGCGCACAGCTGCAAAAACCTTTCTAGACGAGCCGAAGAGTGTTCAGGGCCCTGACCCTCAAACCCGTGTGGCAACAGCATAGTCAAGCCGGATAGGCGACCCCACTTATGTTCTCCACTAGCGATGAATTGATCTATTACTACCTGGGCGCCATTGGCGAAGTCACCAAATTGGGCCTCCCAAATAACCAATCCATTCGGCATTGTCGTGGAATATCCGTACTCGAATGCTAGAACAGCTTCCTCAGATAGAAGCGAATCAAATAAATCAAATTTTACTTGATCATCACTCATGTGTTGCAAGGGAATATAATCTGTCCCGTTGGCCTGGCAAACGACCACCGCATGTCTATGAGAGAATGTACCCCGTCTGACATCCTGACCCGTGAACCTAATCGGGTACCCCTGTTCGATCAACGAGCCATAACTTAAAAGCTCAGCCATACCCCAGTTAAGCGGAGCTTTTCCGGCCAACATTTTGACTCGATCCTCATAAACCCTCAATACCTGCCTTTGAACATCAATCTCATCTGGTATCCGATTAACAACATCTCCCACTTTCTTCAATTTTGCTAGCGGAAAAGTTGTATCCCCTGTTGCTCGCCATTGGTGCCCCAAATAAGGATTCCAATCAACAAACAAACTATGATCAGGTTCACGAACCAAGTTATGAACAACAAACTCTCCACGATCTAGACTAGAGCGATAATGACTACTCATCTCATCTGCCTTTTCCAAGCTCAACACACCCTCCTGAATCAACTTTTGTGCATATAATGTCCGTGTCGTAGGATGGTTTCGAACCGCTTTGTACATTATTGGCTGGGTAGAAGACGGTTCATCGGTCTCGTTATGGCCGCGACGACGATAACACATGAGATCAATAACAATATCTTTCCCAAACTCATATCGATAATCCATTGCCAGCATAGCTGCAAACATCACTGAATCTGGATTATCGCCATTAACATGCAAAATAGGAGCCTGAACCATCTTCGCAACATCAGTACAATACTCGGTCGAGCGAGCATCATCCTGACGGCTGGTCGTAAATCCAACCTGATTGTTTATCACAACATGAATTGTGCCACCGGTCTTATAAGCTCTAGTCTGCGATAGTTGAAACGTCTCCATAACCACCCCTTGACCGGCGAATGCAGCATCGCCATGGATCAAAATTGGAATAACTTGTTCCCCTTCAGCATCCTGACGTCTATCTTGCCGTGCCCTTGCTGATCCAACTACAACGGGGCATGAAATCTCAAGGTGTGATGGATTGAACCCTAGCGCAAGATGAATCTCGCCGCCAGGTGTCATAACATTAGAGGAAAAGCCTTGGTGATACTTTACATCTCCAGACGTATTCACAAGCCTTTTCCCTTCAAATTCTTCAAACATCTCGGCGGGATTTTTGCCTAAGATATTTACCAAAACATTCAATCTCCCCCTGTGGGCCATGGCCATGACTATTTCTTTACATCCATATTGACCCGATCTTCTCACTAAGCAATCAAGCATTGGAATCAAACTTTCTCCGCCTTCGAGGCCAAACCGCTTGGTTCCGGGATACTTAGAGTCCAAGTGCTTCTCTAAACCCTCTGCCGCAGTGAGTCGACCGAGCACGTCGATTCTGGCTGTATCATCGTAGTTGGGTTTTGACCTAACGCTTTCAAAACGACGAGCGAGCCACTGCTTTTCTTCGAAGGAAGTGATATGCATAAACTCTGGGCCCAAATTTCGGCAATACGTCTCCTCGAGCGTCTCGATTATCTCCCTAAGGGGAGCTTCTTCTTTACCAATATAAAGGGGAGATGTCTGAAATGTGGTGTCCAAATCCGCAGGAGTGAGCCCATGGAAATTTAATTCAAGATCACGAACTTTTTGCCGCACCATCAAGCCCAATGGATCCAAGTTTGCCTTTTGATGACCACGAAACCTATAAGAGCTTATCAATTGCACTACACGAACTTGCTTTCGCTCGTGCTGAAGATATATGCCGCCCGAACCGGGCGCAGGGGTTGGCCGAGCCTTACGTCGACCAAGCAACTCAAAGTGCTGAACGATTGTGGCATGAGAAACGTCAGACTTAGAAGAACCATTAGTCTTTGGAAGATGATCAAAGAACCTTCGCCACTCTTCAGAGACTGCAGCCGGTTCGTGCAAATAATCGTCGTAGAGGTCTTCTACATATGCGGCATTCCCTCCCGAAAAATGGGATGAGCTAAGAAATTGGGCCATAAGGCTTTCGGACATTTGAAGACTTTCCCTTGGGGTAAAATAACCCTAACGCATCACCAGTGGGTGTGGAAGATAAGAAATTAAACCCTAAGTAGCTCCTCTAATCAACATATTACGTATGTGGCCGATCGCTCGCGTGGGGTTGAGCCCCTTGGGGCACACCTGAACGCAATTCATGATTCCATGACAACGAAAAACGCTGAATGGGTCATTCAATTTAGATAGTCTCTCCTCTGCGGAGGTATCGCGACTGTCGGCCAGAAATCGATATGCTTGAAGCAGGCCCGATGGACCAATAAACTTTTCAGGATTCCACCAAAATGACGGGCAGGCTGTCGAACAGCAAGCACACAATATACATTCGTATAGACCGTCCAGCCTAGCCCTTTCCTCTTGGGATTGTAGCCGTTCGATTTGAGGAGCAGGGCTATCGTTTACCATATATGGCTCGATTTTTTCATACTGCGCATAAAACTGCTGCATGTCGATCACAAGATCCCTAATCACCGGAAGTCCAGGCAGTGGCCTAATGATTATTTTGTTGTTTCTGACAGCCTCAGACAATGGCGTGATGCATGCTAAACCATTCTTACCTGATATATTCATACCATCTGAACCGCACACTCCCTCCCGACAAGAGCGGCGAAATACCAAGCTTGGATCTTTAACTTTTAACTTTTCCAAAACATCCAGCACCATAAAGTCTTTCCCAAGCGTATCGAACTCAAAGTCCTGCATATGCGGGTGTTCGTCAATCTCTGGGTTAAAACGATATATACTTACAGTGATCATAAAAACAATCCTCTTACATTACCCTATCAGCATCAGTAGGTTCTGACCGCTGGCTCAAAAGGCTTTCGCGACTTCAACGAAAAATTAACACTTCGTTTACCCACGCGCTTTTCATCTGGATAAAACATTGAGTGGCACAACCAATTTGTATCATCGCGCTCCTGAAAATCGTCACGTGCGTGCGCACCTCGGCTTTCCGTTCGGGCCTCTGCCGATATTGCCGTTGCCTCTGCCACCGCATATAAATTTCTTAATTCAAGGGCCTCAATTCTTGCTGTGTTAAACACCATACTTTTGTCATCAAGAGCTACATTATCGATCCGATGCTTTAGTGACTGCAAAGCTACAATTCCACCACGCATCAGGTCACCCCTCCGAAACACCCCAAAGAAATTCTGCATGATAGTTTGCAACTCTGCCCTCAGCGTTGACGCCTGCTCTTGGCCAACTGACGAATTGAGATTATCTAAGCCAGTTACAGCTGCTTCGATATTCTCTTTTGTCGGCTCACGAAGCTCTACGCCGTCACGCAGCGCATTCTCAATAAACAACCCTGAGGCTCTTCCAAAGACTACTAAATCAAGTAGGGAGTTCCCCCCTAACCTGTTGGCTCCATGCACTGACACACATGCCGCCTCTCCACACGCATAAAACCCTTCAATAATTTTATCAGACCCGTCACCGGCGACTGTCAACGCCTGTCCGTTTACGTTGGTTGGAATGCCACCCATCATGTAATGGCAGGTCGGCACAACGGGAATAGGTTCAACAACTGGGTCTGCATGCGCGAAAGTACGAGACAGCTCTAATATGCCAGGTAGTTTTGCATTCAGGATGTCTTCCCCCAAGTGATCTAACTTCAAAAATACATGATCACCAGCTTCTCCACATCCTCTGCCTTCTAGGATTTCCATCACCATAGACCTCGCAACAACATCCCTCCCAGCCAAATCTTTCGCATTTGGAGCATATCTCTCCATAAACCTTTCGCCATGTTTATTTATGAGGTATCCACCTTCTCCTCGACAACCTTCAGTCACAAGAGTTCCTGCACCAGCAATACCCGTTGGATGGAACTGCCACATCTCGATATCTTGAACTGGAAAGCCTGCGCGAAGCGCCATACCAATACCATCACCAGTACAGATGTGTGCATTGGTGGTAGACGCATAGATGCGCCCAGCCCCTCCAGTGGCAAATACAGTTGCTTTACTCTTTACGAACACAACTTCACCACTTTCTATATCGATCGCTATTACACCCACTACAGCGTTATCATCATTTTTCACGAGGTCAACGGCAAACCACTCGTTAAGAAACACGGTTTTGTTTTTAAGATTCCCTTGGTACAAAGTGTGTAGCAGCGCGTGACCGGTCCTATCAGCCGCCGCACATGTTCTCGCTGCTTGACCACCTTTCCCAAAATCTTTTGATTGCCCTCCGAACGGTCGCTGATATATCCTACCTGACGCAGTGCGAGAAAACGGGAGACCCATGTGCTCAAGCTCGAACACTGCCTCAGGCCCAGTCGAACACATGTACTCTATCGCCTCTTGATCTCCGATAAAATCCGAGCCTTTAACTGTGTCATACATGTGCCACTGCCATTGATCATCAGGGTCGTCGCTCGCTATCGCACAAGTGATACCGCCCTGGGCTGACACGGTGTGGGATCTTGTGGGGAACACCTTAGTGATCACCGCTGTATTATAACCAGACTGGGACAGTTGAAGAGCCGCTCGCATGCCTGACCCACCCCCACCAACGATAACCGCGTCGAAACTGAGTGTTCTCATATATTTTAAATACTCCATAAGACCTTCAAGACCCAAAGCACATAAAGAGCAGCTGTCAGGGTTGTCAAAAATATACAACTCCTACGAATAAAATCGGCCTTTGGGCCAATCAACCTGACTGTTATATAATCAGTAAAAACGCACCACATACCGATCCATGCATGCACAGATAACGAGAGCACTGTCAAGAAGCTAAAAAAGCGCATTGGAATGGCTTTATTTAAATTAACCCAGTCGGAGTAATCCATTTCAGGGCGAATTATCAAGAGGCAAACTAGGAATACTATGTAAGACAACAAAATAACCGCTGCAAATCGTTGTAAGAGCCATTTATTTGACCCGCTACGAAAAACAAATAGAGTTAATCCACTCATATGTATATCCACCCAGCTATCAAAACAATCAAAAAGACAGTAACTAAGATTGCGGCCAGCGCAGAAATCTGACCTGCTCGAAAATCTTCAGCAAAACCAAAGTCCATTACGAGATGCCGAATACCCGTGGATATGTGGTATGCGAGTGCTGAAAGTAAGATAAAAATTACTATTTGAGCCAGAGGATAATTAAGAAGTTCAACCACAAATAAATATCCTTCCTCGGAAGACAAGCTCGTATCAAATAGCCAAATTAATGCTGCAACCGCAAAGAACATAAACACACCAGAAACTCGGTGTAAAATAGAAACATAGGATGTTATAGGTAGCCTGATCGTACCAAGATCAAGATTCATTGGTCTCTTTTTTTCCACTGAAAAAGCCTCGTCTAGCTATTGAGAAAAGATGCAAAAAAAGGAAAGTAGAAAAAAGTATCCTGCACACTTTTTTCAAATTAACCACATTAGTGACCACTTTCCCAATGAGCGCCGAGTATAGTTGCGGCATTGTAAGATTTCAATTATCTAAAACTACGCCTGACTCAAGTTTCTTGGAAATAAGAACATAAAAAATAATCTCCACCGTGACTGGACAATAAACTGTATTGTACGAGCAATATACTACTCCAAACAACAGCTACGAAAAAATTCGCCCCAGTTGACAATCCAATCGGAGTATCTATAGTTGTGGCAATAGTTTATAAACATTCTGCGAAAATCAAGATGGAGAGAAAATGTATGACAAAGCGATCCGCAAAACTTTCTGTTGATGGAAAAGCGGTCATTGAGCTGCCAATACATGAGGGATCATTGGGTTACGACGTGATTGATATTGGGCGGCTCGGTGGTAATGGGCTCTTTACATATGACCCAGGATTTTCCTCTACTGCAGCGTGCCAATCTGACATCACTTATATCGATGGTGAAAACGGCGTCTTGTTACATCGAGGATATCCCATTGAAGTTTTGGCCGAAAAATCTGATTACCTTGAGGTTTGCTACCTACTTTTCGAGGGGAGTTTGCCAACCGCGGATCAAAAAGTAGATTTTGAACGAACAATCCGATATCACACCATGGTCAATCGGTCGATCGAGCTTTTCATTAGCGGGTTTCGCTATGATGCTCATCCAATGGCTATGCTTTGCGGACTGGTGGGCGCAATGTCCTCTTTTTATCATGATTCTCTCGATATAACTGACCAACAACAAAGGACAATATCAGCGCATCGGCTTATAGCCAAGATGCCAACAATGGCTGCAATGTGCCACAAGCATTATATAGGACAACCTTATGTCTACCCAGATAACTCGTTATCTTATGCAGAAAACTTTTTACATATGATGTTTGGAACACCGTGTGAAGAGTACAAAGTTCATCCAACATTGACGAAGGCAATGGATCGAATATTCCTTTTGCACGCAGACCATGAACAAAATGCCTCGACCTCAACGGTCAGATTGGCCGGATCTTCAGGAGCTAACCCTTTTGCATGTATAGCGGCCGGCATAGCCGCGCTTTGGGGTCCAGCTCATGGTGGGGCTAATGAGGCAGTTCTAAACATGTTGAATGAAATTGGTGACGAAAAAAACATTCCACAATATCTCAAACGAGCAAAAGACAAACAAGATCCATTTCGTCTCATGGGGTTCGGTCACAGGGTATACAAAAACCATGATCCTCGGGCAACCGTTATGAGAGAGAGCTGTGATGAGGTTCTATCTGTCCTAGGTCTTGAGAATGATCCTCTCTTTAAACTCGCCAAAAAACTAGAACAAATAGCCCTCGAAGACGATTATTTCGTCGAGAAAAAACTATATCCAAATGTGGACTTTTACTCGGGTATTATTCTTAAAGCAATTGGTATTCCAGTCGAAATGTTTACCGTAATATTTGCAACGGGGCGAACAGTCGGATGGATTTCTCACTGGAATGAAATGATTAGTAATCCGTATCGAATAGGTAGGCCAAGGCAACTATATACGGGCGCTAAAACCCGAAAATTCCCATAGGTTTAGGGCCTTAGTACAATACTTTCAGCGAGCACGCTTAAACTAGTTTTCGAAATAGTTCACCGTAGTAAACTTAGTGGGTCAAACTAAGCCTCGTCAAGCGAACTCAATCACGCTAAAACAGGGCCCGAATGAAATCGAAATGCGTTATCCGGCGTTTCGATCATCTCCTGCTCGAGATGTCTGAAAATAGTAATTCTCTCGTTCAACATTGACTCACAAGTCAACCGTCGCGCAAGCCTGAGATAATCTTGGTAATGACGCGCCTCTGACTTGAGTAGAGATAAGTAAAAGTTACACAATTCACTATCGAGTTCAGGGGCAATTCTTGCAAAGCGTTCACACGAACGCGCTTCTATGAAAGCTCCTATGATGAGTAGATCAACCAATCTTTCTATGTGTCCATCTCGAATCATACTGTGCAAGTTAGAGGCATAACGAGATGCGGATAGGTGCCGGTATTTAATATTTCGCTTTTCCATAATAGCAATTACTTGCTCGAAATGTCTCATCTCCTCCCGAGCAAGGCGAGACATTTTATTGAGAAACCCGAAGTCGCTATTGTGGCGAAAAGTGAGTTGAATAGCGTTCATCGCGGCTTTTTTTTCACAATTAGCATGATCTATCAAGAGAAGCTCTTGATTTTCCACTGCGTTCTTGACCCAGGTTTTGGGGGTGCAACAAGGCAAAAACGTCAAAATTTCTGTTAGATCCGGTGACATGCAACTCTCAAAAAACTTTATAATTAGATAATCGAGAGTCTAACATCACTCGGTGTAGTTTTGCGCTAACAAATTGTTTTACTATCGTTCATCCAGCACGTGAAAGTTAGCGAAAAGTTCGTTAGCCGGCTTATAACGCACCCAATTGATAATCTAGCAAGCCCACTGGCGATACACTGAATGAATTTGCGAACGAAAAAAATTTTTTGG
>PCCK01000107.1 GCA_002731695.1 Porticoccaceae bacterium | reverse complement strand
TTTTGCACTAGCCTATATTAACAAAAACATGGAGGACTGGGCTGTAAATGTGTAAGACCATTTTTCGAGCACACGTAACACTGAAAACCAGAAAAAGGCAGACAAAATTTTTTCTTTTGACGTTTACGTTCTCTACACCGGAAAAAGCGATCAGAAACTGATACTTTTTTTAACAAACTTTAAGAATTTCGTAAACACTTTTGAAGTCGGCTTTTTAACCGATTAATTCTTCTCGTCAATCCAAGCCATTTGGATTGCTTCGAGAATTTTCTCACCGCAGCGCTCGGGATCATCATCAAATTCATTTAGTGATAAGATCCACCCTCGTAAATCGACAAAATTAACATATTTTGGATCAGTGTCGGGGTAATGGTCACAAAGCTCAATAGCAATATCATTAATATCACTCCATCTCATAAATTCTCTCCCGTCAATGACGTTCGGAAACCATATTAATGGTGTACTTGGGAATTTCAACAACTAAGTCTTTTTCTCCGAGAATTACCTGACAACTCAACCTTGAGTCAGGATCAACTCCCCATGCTTTATCTAAGTAGTCATCCTCAAGTTCTTCAGCTACAGAAAGGTCATCATAACCCTCTCGAATATGCACGTGACAGGTCGTGCATGCGCACGACATCTCGCATGCATGTTCTATATCCAACCCACTTCTAAGAGCTGCTTCACAGATACTCTCTCCCTGCTCGGCCTCTACTACCGCGCCCTCTGGGCATATTTCATGATGAGGCAAAAAGACAAGTCTCGGCATAATTATTAATCCTTTTCTAATTCGTCTAAAGTGTGTCCAGCCAGCGCTGACTTAATACTTTTATTCATACGCCGTTCAGCAAATGATTCGCTTTTTTTGGCCACATCACCAATTCTCTCCGACAATTGTTTATGGTCAGTACATTCGGTCCGAAAAACACGTAAGTCAGCGACACTTTTTCGAAGAATAAGTAATTCATTTTTATTCAACAAATCACCATCTCTATTGAGGGCAGAGGCGAGGTCCTCGATCAACCGATCAGCCTCCAACTGCTGTTCACGAAGGTGTCGAATTAAAATATCATCTTTAGAGTACCTAACTAAATCATCCAACATCTGTAGTATCTCTTTTTCCTCTAAACCATACGAGGGCCTAACCTCGATCCGGGATACTACCTGACTTGTCTTCTCCATAGCACTCACATTCAGTAATCCATCAGCATCTACCTCATAAGTTACAAGCACCTTGGCAGCTCCAGCCACCATTGGAGGAATGTCTCGCAAATCAAAACGTGCCAAAGAGCGACAATCACTGACTAATTCTCTTTCACCCTGTAAAATGTGAATTGTCATTGCAGTCTGTCCATCTTTGAAAGTAGTGAACTCTTGCGACTTTGATACGGGAATAGTCGTGTTTCTAGGTATAATTTTTTCTGTTAGTCCTCCCATTGTCTCTATTCCGAGGGATAATGGGAGCACATCAAGCAGAAGCATGTCGTCCGAAAGACGATTACCGGACAAGTTGCCAGCCTGGATTGCGGCACCGAAAGCCACCACTTGATCGGGGTCTAGCTCACTGAGCGCTTTACATCCAAACAACTCGTTCACTCTATCGCTTACCAATGGAATACGGGAAGAGCCTCCGACCAGAACTACCTCACGAATCTGACTGGAGAAAACGTTGGCATCACGCATCGCTAGTTTACAAGTCCGCATTGTTTCACTGATTAGAGGATCGATCATTTTATAAAAGTGCTCTCTGCTGAGAAAACCATGCCATCCCAGTATCGTAATTGATGTACGTTCAGAAAGTGTCAGATCTTCTTTAGCGGACCGAGCAACGGTCATTATCAATCGCTGTGTTGATGGATCTATCGAAGACCCGATACCTGCTTGCTCACACAACCAATCTGCGATTACACGATCAAAATCGTCACCGCCAAGTGCCGAATTTCCTCCAGTAGCTAGGACCTCGAAGACACCTCTTGTTAACCGTAATATTGATATGTCAAAGGTCCCTCCACCAAGATCATAGACAGCGATAATACCCTCTTCTGACTTGTTAAGACCATATGCGATTGCCGCGGCGGTAGGTTCACTAAGTAGACGTAATACCTTTATCCCAGCTAGCGTTGCCGCGTCTTTGGTAGCTTGACGCTGCGAATCATCAAAATAAGCTGGCACCGTAATAACAGCTCCGTGAATCTCAGATTCGAAATATGACTCCCCCACGCGTGCAACGCATCGTAAAATTTCAGCGGATACCTGCACAGGACTAACCGCGCCATGACGGGTATGTATTATCGGCATGCCACCATCCTTAACCTCAACTTCATACGGCAGTTGATTCCCAAGTCTCGGGATATCTATGGCTCCTCGGCCCAATAAGCGCTTAATAGAGCTGAGCGTATTTAATGGATCAGTTAAAACTTTCGATTGCGCTTTGACTCCAACAATCACCTCTCCATCTTGCCTATAATGAACAACAGATGGAATAAGAACGCTGCCATCGCCATCTGGCAGCACTTTAGGTGCATTGTCCTCAACGACCGCAATCAAAGAATTTGTGGTGCCGAGATCTATCCCAACAGCACGCATAGGGTGTTTTGTCTCTCTCGAAAAAGTTCCGGGTTCTGCTATTTGCATTAGCGCCATCTGTATTCCCGTGAGATTAGTTCCAAAGACTCAAACGACTTTCAAGATCTTCAACCTGATCTAATAGCTTGGCAAAAAACTGCATCTTAGCGAAGACGCTGAAAGCATTATCATGTAACCCCTTTGCGTAACTTTCACTAAACTCGTTTAGCAAAACATCATATCTATGCCTGACCTTTTGAGAAAGCGAATCCAATTGTTTTCTTAAATCCGGATATGGATTCTGGTTCTCAATCACTTCAAGCTCTTCTCGCAATTCAACCTGCTCCATTAAAAACAAACCGTCATTAGTAACATGACTGTCCTGATGCGAATCATAACCTCGGAGTTTGAGAAGGTATTGCGCACGCTTTAAAGGCGATACTAGTGTTGCGTAAGCTTCATTTATCAATGATGCAGCTTGCATAGCTAGTCTTTTTTCCAAACTGCTTTTCATTGAATACTTGTCAGGATGAAACTGTTTTTGGAGGTCAAGATATCGAGATTGCAGCTCTGAGAGATCGATGTGCCATCCAGCCTGAAGAGAAAATATTGCAAAATATGATTTCGAATTTATCACTTAAAGCGTCGCTGAAGTCACTAGACGTGGAAACTCTCTCCACATCCACACTCGTTCTTCACGTTAGGATTTTTAAACTCAAAGCCCTCGTTAATACCTTCTTTAACATAATCCAGCTCTGTACCATCAAGGAACAATAAACTCTTTGGGTCTACGAAAATCTTCACTGTGCCCGTTTCAAATACTTTGTCTTCTTTCGTCGCATCATCGACAAATTCTAACAGGTATGAGAGCCCAGAACATCCCGTGGTCTTGACCCCTAATCGAACGCCTATCCCCCTCTCCCTTACCAAGAGGCTACGTTCCACATGACGCTGAGCTGCCTCTGTCATCGTAATAGCCATCAGATTGTTATACCCCTTGTTTGTCTCTCACATCTCGAACCGCCGCCTTGATCGCATCCTCAGCCAGCACAGAGCAATGGATCTTTACTGGCGGTAGTGCAAGCTCCTGTGCAATTTCGGTATTTTTAATTTGTTCCGCATCGTTTATGTTCTTACCTTTCACCCACTCTGTTAAAAGAGAGCTAGAGGCTATGGCAGAGCCACAACCATAAGTTTTAAACTTAGCGTCTTCAATAACACCATCAGCATCCACTTGAATCTGTAGACGCATCACGTCTCCACACGCGGGTGCTCCAACCATACCGGTTCCTACGAACTTTGACGTGGCATCCAGTTTTCCCACATTTCTTGGATTCTCGTAGTGATCTATTACTTTATCACTATAGGCCATCCTAAACCCTCCTAAAATTAATTAAAACGTTAAATTTTTACAAGTCTTGAGATGCATTTTAACACACTTATAGAACTTTGCACCAACGCACATTGACGCTAGTGAGCGGACCACTCAACTTGATTAAGGTCGATTCCATCTTTAAACATGTCCCACAAGGGGGAAAGTTCGCGCAACTTCTCTACCGCCCTACGCACTTTCGAAATGGTGTCATCAATCTGTTCCTTTGTAGTGTATCTGCCAATACTAAATCGGATAGAGCTGTGTGCCATTTCGTCGTTTAACCCCAATGCGCGCAAAACGTACGAGGGTTCAAGGCTTGCTGACGTGCATGCAGAACCGGACGAAACGGCCAAATCTCGGAGAGCCATTATTAAGGACTCGCCCTCAACAAAAGCAAAGCTGATATTGATTATCCCCGGTACGCTTTGTTGAGCAGATCCGTTTAGATAGACCTCTTCCATATCAGCAACGCCGGCCCACAACCTTTCTCGAAGAGCTGTAATCCTAGAAATTTCAGATTCAAGCATCTCATGTCCAAGTCTAAATGCCTCTCCCATCCCTACAATCTGATGTGTAGGCAATGTGCCGGAACGCATCCCTCTTTCATGCCCTCCACCATGAATTTGCGCTTCGATTCGTACGCGGGGCTTGCGCCTCACATAGAGGGCCCCTATACCTTTGGGCCCATATAACTTGTGCGCAGAAAAAGACATCATGTCAACATTCATTTCCTCGACATCAATGGAGGTTTTTCCAGCACTCTGGGCCGCATCAACATGGAAAAATACCTTCCGATCTCGGCAGACCCTCCCTATGGACGCAATGTCATTTCGTGTGCCGAGCTCATTATTAACGTGCATTATTGACACAACGGTAGTGTCTTCCCGAATCGCCTCTGACACCATTTCTGGCTGGATTAGACCATTAGCGTCTGGATCTAAATATGTTAACTCGAACCCTTCTCTCTCCAGCTGCCTGCAAGTATCTAAAACAGCCTTATGCTCGATGCGAGAGGTAATGATGTGTTTTCCCTTTCGGACATTGAAGTGAGCACACCCCTTAATCGCAAGATTATTTGCCTCTGTCGCTCCCGAGGTCCACACAATCTCTCTGGGATCGGCACCCATGATGCTCGCCACGTCAGCGCGTGCGCCTTCTACCGCAGATTCCGCTTCCCAACCGAAAACATGCGACCTGGATGCGGGATTACCAAACTTACCCGAGGTAGTGAGGCACTCCATCATTTTATCTGCCACAGCCGGGTCGACCGGTGTAGTTGATGCGTAATCCAAATAAATTGGCAATGTCATATATCGCTCCATCTTTTCCTTAATTAATTGTTCAAGTCGAAGCAGCTTCGGTTTCATACGTCTTACCACGAACTGTAACGAAACGTGCAACTACTTAAAATCTTTTTTTCTACCCCAAATTGTATCAAGTTTCTAGCGGTAGGTTTCACTTAAAATTTGCTCCGTCGAGTGAATTTTTGACACGTTAACGCTTAATAGCTGTGTATGCCTCCCACAACCCCTTTCCCACATCCAGACTATAAAAACAATCTAGCTTGGCTATGTACGTCAGTAACAGTCTATTTTTGATGGAGAGCCTAAAGACATATGTCATCTCCATAGTATCACTGATCACACTTCTTAATATTACTCTTTAATCTACGTTGCACCGCCGAGAGCAGACCACGAAAAACCGCTACTTCGATCTCATCCATTCTCACCCGATTAAAGAGGCGCCGCATCCTCGTCATCAATTGCTTTGGATTGTCGGGGTCATAAAAACCAACATCTATCATCGCCTCTTCTAAATGAGTATGAAATCTTTCCAAATCCTCATTTTTCGCTATCGGCTGATCCCATGCATTCTGCTTATCGCGCGTCAAATCATTTCTTTCTAAAGATGCCACATAAATCTCATAGGCGATTACTTGGACTGAGCAGGCAAGGTTAAGGGAGCTGTATTGCGGATTTGAAGGTATGCAGACATGATAATGACATTTATGTAATTCGTCATTTGTCAGTCCTCGATCTTCGCGACCAAATAACAAAGCAACAGGATGACAAATGGATTCCTTCCAGACTGTGGTACCACAATCACGAGGATTAATAATCGGCCAGGGAATTCTCCGCCCGCGCGCACTCGTTCCGATCACCAAACCGCAATCCCTTATCGCATCGTCTACACAGTCAACTACCTTAGCCTTCTCAAGGAGGTCTGTCGCCCCAGCTGCTCTCCAAACCGCTCTTGGAGCTGGAAATTCTCGCGGCTGGACAAGATATAGCTGATCAAGTGCCATATTCTTCATAGCTCTCGCAGCACCTCCGATGTTTCCTGGGTGACTCGTATTCACCAAAACTATACGTATATTATGGCGGCAGTCATGTTGCAACACTGGTACTCCGAGAGACATTAATCACTAACAGGATTGAATAATTAGAGTTTAACAGAATTGATATGATCTGGTACCATATCAATTGGCCCGTGAGGCGCGGATTCATAATATGCAACCGATGTGCAACATAGCTCTCAGAGCCGCTAGAGCGGCAGGCGAGATGATTGTAAAGGCTGCAGATAACCTCGATATTGTAAGGGTAGACGAAAAAAGTCGTAACGATTTTGTCACGGACATAGATAGAATCTCCGAACAATCCATCATTCATAATTTAAGCAAAGCTTATCCCCACCACAGTTTCCGTGGAGAAGAGACTGGAAAAAGTGGCGACCCCAAAAGCGAATTTGAGTGGATAATTGACCCGCTTGATGGTACGACAAACTTTGTCAGAGGAATTCCACATGTTGCGGTTTCAATTGCATGTCTGTCAAAAGGTAATTTGGAACATGGCGTAGTCTTGGAGCCGTTCAAACGTGAGGAATTTACCGCGAGTCGGGGTGATGGAGCATTTCTAAACGGACGACGCATTCGAGTATCAGGTCGACGCTCCAGTTCAGGCGCTCTTTATGGAACGGGAATTCCCTTTAATTCTCCATCATTTGATCACATGGGCAGCTATCTAAAAACGATGCGTGAATTTGCAAAAAACTCAGCTGGAATTCGACGCATGGGAGTAGCCTCCCTCGATCTTGCTTATGTCGCTGCCGGTCGTTTAGATGTCTTTTGGGAAATGTATTTAAATCCTTGGGACATCGCAGCTGGTGCGCTAATTGTGCGGGAGGCTGGGGGAATGGTCAGCGATTTCCAGGGAGGAGAAAAATATCTCACAACGGGGCACATTTTAGCTAGCACACCAAAGTTATTTAAATCGAGTCTTCAAACAATTAACAAAAATTTGGCTTTACCCAATAAATCTTGAAATAAAATAAAGCTGCGCAGTGTCAAACTAGTTGGACATCAACACACGGTAGAGATACAATTTCGAATATTGGATGTTTTTGTGTTACATCAATTGAGGCTCGCTTCGTGGAAGAGATAGACAATCAACCCGCTATTGACATACTCAACGAAATCATGGAAGCGGAGTTAGCGGGAGTCGTGAGATACTCTCATTATGCCTTGATGGTTTATGGATATAACCGGATACCAATTGTTGATTGGATGAAAGCCAACGCCAATGAGGGATTAATGCACGCGCACAGAGCAGGCGAACTAGTGACATTGATGGGTGGTCATCCATCCCTAAAAATTGGAGCGCTGCTCGAGACCGAGCGTCACGATATTGGTGACATTCTTCGTGAGAGTTTGGAGCATGAGAGAGGCGTTTTACAAATGTACTATAAGCTCCTAAAATTTGCTGAAGCCACGAGCTCTGTCCTTTTAGAGGAGTATGCAAGAGAAATGATTACTGAAGAAACACTCCATTTAGATGAGGTTAACAAAATGCTTCGTAGCCCCGGCGCAATCGAAGTTTTTAAACCGTAGTTTCAAAGAAACACATTCAAGATTCGATAAATGCACGCTCAATGACGAAGTGGCCTAGCCGTCCATTCCTTGCTTCTACAAAGCCTTTAGATTCTAAAATAGAACAAAATTCCTTCAACATGCTGGGCCCCCCACAAATCATAAACCTATCATCTAACAATGTTGGGAAAGAAAGTTTCAAGTCTATGAAAAGTTTGCCCGACCTCACTAGATCTGTAACCCGCCCTTGATTGCGGAAGGGTTCTCTTGTAACCGAGGGATAATATATTAACTTGTCTTTTACGATATCCCCCATAAACTCGTCTCTTGGAAGTTCGTCTTCTAGGTAATTTGAATAAGCTAGCTCTGACAAAAACCTCACGCCATGAATAAGTACGATCCTTTCAAATTGATCGTAGATCTCTGGGTCCTTGATAATACTTAAAAAGGGTGCCAGACCCGTACCTGTACTTATTAAATAAAGTGTCTTACCCGGCAGCATATTATCGGTGACTAGTGTGCCGTTGGACTTCTTTCCAACAAGCACCTCATCTCCAACTTTAAGTAGCTGCAACTTCGCGGTAAGTGGCCCATCCGGAACTTTTATACTAAAAAATTCTAGTTCCGGATCGTGATTCGCGCTGGCAAAGCTGTAAGCCCGCAACAAAGGTTTTCCGTCTGATGGAAGACCAATCATAGTGAAGTGGCCGTTTCTAAAACGAAAGCTTCTTTCCCTTGTGGTCTTAAAGCTGAACAGAGTGTTATTCCAGTGATGAACATCAGTCACAATCTCCGTTAAAAGTACAGCCATCGGTTAATAACTCCAGTCAAAAGTATTCATAGCTCATAATGTGCCAGGTACCAACTCTCGGAGGCTCTCAGTCGTCTGAGGACCAATAAGTCGATGGCGCAACTCTCCATTTTCACTAATTATCAATGTCTCCGGCAGGATATCACTTTTTTCAAGTTCCCAACGAGCTCTTGGATCAAGAATAAGAGTATCAAACTCGATATTCAGGCTTTTTACCTGTTGATCTAGTGTTTCCCCTTGCACACCATCGTAATTAACACCATAAACAAAAACCTTGTTACTATTATTTCTAGCATACTGATTCAGGTCAGGAATTTCTTTTCGACAAGGAGCACACCAAACGGCCCAATAATTAATAAGGACCCATCTGCCTTGCAGATTGTCAAAGTCTACTACTTCACCACTGCGCAAGGGGTACGGTTGATGTCTCTCGCAGCCGATTAAAATCAAAATACAAAAAATCGCTCTTAATTTCACTATAATGTTCTTCCGCTTAACGTACCATTAATAAGTTTACTCATATAGCTCCATCGGTAACTCTAGCATCGTATACTAATCATATTCTCATTAGGACGCCCTTTGTATGCTCATTGCTTGTTCAAAACACCCAATATCAAATCCCCCAGATGAAAATGAGGTGAGTCTACAGATATGAAACAACCTTATATACTGATTCTATACTTTAGCCGGTTTGGTCACGTTGAGAAACTTGCAGAGCAGCTTAGGTTGGGAGTCGAATCTGAAATGATGGAGGCTCGCTTGCGTACCGTTCCTACGATTAGCAAAAATGGTGAGTTTGTATCTGAGACAGCGCCTCCGGATAGTCCGATTTACTGTAAGGAATCAGACCTCATAGGATGTTCAGGACTTCTAATTGGAAGTCCCACACGGTTCGGGAATATGGCCGCAGAATTAAAACTTTTTCTCGATTCTACAGCTAATATATGGTTAAGCGGGAGCTTGATTGGAAAACCAGCTGGCGTTTTTACTGCATCTTCGAGTTTCCATGGTGGTCAGGAATCTACACTGCTGTCTATGATGATTCCTCTTCTTCATCATGGTATGATTTTAACGGGTGTTCCTTATTCGGAAGCTGCGCTAAACAAAACAAAGCGTGGCGGGACGCCTTATGGATCGTCGCACATTGAATCGGACGAACTGTCGCCAGAAGAACGACAAATCTGCCGGACTCAAGGTAAGAACATTGCTCGTTTGACAAGAAAGCTGCTGTGATGTCAGTTGATGAAAAATAGTAGAGTTACTGCTTCATCGCTGCATACCGCACGCTGGTGCTATGCTGCCTTAATTTTAATTATCCCCATTAGTACGTTTGTACAGGAATTGCCATGGGTTTTTGGCCTACTTTCCCTGCCCTTAATAATTTTTGCCCGAGGACTTTTGCGTGGAAATACTAGGACATTAATATGGCTGTGCTTTGTTACCTTACTTTATTTTTGCATTGCAACAGATAAAGTTTTTGGAATTAATACTCATCCCCTTGATTTGGCAGAGCTAGGGCTGACCATGCTTTTATTCGTTTCTGCAATGACGCATGCGAGGTGTACCCAAAAAATGGAATCTTTAAACGGAGAGGAACATGACAGTGAAAACAACAGTATTTAGGAAGATTCTTAATTTCTTTAATGGTATTGTCACCTTTGCTCGGGCACTATTTGGATTGGTAATTTTAACAGTCGTTACTGTAGTTGGTATTTCTGTATTTTCAAATCAGGGAGGAAATATACCTAATCAGGGCGCACTAGTTGTTGCGTTGGAAGGCCGTCTTGTGGATCAAAAGCAAACCATCGATTCTATTGGAGAAATATTCGATCAAAGAACTTTACGGCGTCAAGAAACTCTCACAAGAGACGTTATAAGAGCGATAGACGTTGCGGCAAATGACATTCGGATTAGTCATCTGATACTTGAGTTAGATAGTTTAGAGAGTGGTGGAATAAGCAAACTAGCGGAAATTGGAAATGCGCTCTTACGCTTCAAAGCGACTAAAAAGCCGATTATTTCATTCGCCGATAATTACTCGCAACAACAGTATTTTCTCGCGGCTCATGCAGACAGTATTTTTCTTAACTCACTTGGATCGGTTCAGTTATACGGATATGGGGCATATAGAAATTATTTCCGAGACGCTTTGGATAAATTAGAAATAGATGTTCATGTATTCCGAGTTGGAACATACAAGAGTGCTACCGAGCCATTGACATCCAACACAATGTCTCCAGAAACTCGAGGTCAGAGCCAAAAAATCATTGATTCTTTGTGGCGCTTTTATTGTAAAAAAATAGAGGACTTAAGGAAATTGCCGGAGGGGACCATATCAGACTACGCAAATCGATTGGACATCCATTTACGTTCTCATAACGGTGATGCGGCACGATTAGCCAAATCTAAAGGCCTTATTGACAAATTATCATCCCGAACTGAGTCTAAAAAATATCTAGAGGATTTACTCACCAATTCTGAAGGCGAGGCGAAGAGTATACCCTTCACCGATTATCTTAATAAGATTGACTCAGAGAAGTCTGGAAAGCTATCAAATTCCAAACAGAAAATAATAGTCATAACGGCTGTTGGAACGATCCTAGATGGCCATCAGCCGCCGGGCACAATTGGCGGCGATTCATTGGCAACGGCGATAACTCAGTCAAGCGATGATCCCAATTTATCTGCGTTAGTTCTCCGTGTCGACAGTCCCGGCGGCGGAGTGTTTGCCTCAGAGGTAATACGCGATGCAATTGCGTCGGTGAAAGCAAAAGAGATACCGGTTGTGATTTCAATGGGGAGTTATGCTGCGTCAGGGGGCTATTGGATAGCTGCAGAGGCGGATAGAATCTTGGCCATGCCAACAACGCTCACGGGATCTATCGGCGTGTATAGCGTTATTCCTAATTTTTCGCGCAGCCTCAACACTCTGGGCATACGGTCGGATGGTCCTGATACATCGCCAATGTCATCCATTATGCAACTCGATCTACCAATGACTTCACAAGCAAAAGCGCTTTATCAATTGAGTGTGGATAACATTTATACCAAATTCATAAATTTGGTCTCAAGTGGTCGCAACCTTGAGTCAGCCCATGTTCTAAACATTGCCCAAGGAAAAGTCTGGACCGGAGAAGATGCTTTAGAATACGGGCTAGTTGATGAGTTGGGAGATCTTAAGGACGCTATGCGAATTGCTGCTAAGCTAGCAAAATTAGATCAGTATGAGGTAGAATTTAAAGAACCGCCTACAACCTTACTGCAGCAAGTCGTCAGAAACTTCAATGCATATATTTCGGAGTCATTAAAAGCTCTGTCGTTTTATAAAGTCCTTACTTATCCAATATTGTTTTCCCCATTGGACCAAACTATTGGTCACATACGGAGGGATTCTGCTCTAGATGATCCGCGAGGGCTCTACCTTTATTGTGATAGCTGCCCAATTTGAACGAGTTTCTTAAATGTTCATAGATCTAATGCCGATTTGATGAGGGGAGTCGTGATCGGCCGCTTTTCCGTCAGAGCCTTAAAATCAATTTTCTTTAAAGCAGCAACCACACCACCCGCACTTCGTTTTGTGCGATTTAACATGTAAACAGCCAAGTCATGTGTGAAATTTAGTCCCATGCGTGTCGCTCTATATTTTATTAAGTTCAGAAGGTCGTCATCTTTATAATCCTCGAAATGCAACACCACCCCCGACTTCAACCGAGTAAATAAATCAGGAAAACGAATATTTATTAGGTTCAGTCGTTCATGAGATGCTAGGACCAAGCGAGTTCCGTTTTCAGAGCAGCGATTAAAAAGGTTGAAGATAGCTTTCTGCCAGAACTTATCTAGTAAAATAAAATGGATATCATCCAAGCACACGAGAGACCTTTGCTCTAGGCCCTCTAAGATTCTATCTGCAGAATTTCCATACAATAGTCCTAAATTTATGTAGATTGAATCTCTTTCTAACTTACAAGTGGCTTGCAATAAATGAGACAATCCAGTCCCCGAATTACCTGACAAAAAAACATATGGCTCATATCGTTTTGACAAGCATTGCATTGCAGTATGCTGAAGCGTTCCACTCGGCGCATAAAAATTTTCAAAAGTTGCTTCGTTGTCCAGCGCAATGGCCAAGCTGAGCTGATTCATCTTTTTACCCAGCGGAGTGCTATCTCACCTGAATCAAACGATTGTTCGGTGACAACTGAAAGAAACCTGCCACTTCTTATTAACGACTTGTACAGTCTGTAAATGTCATCCTCGACGTCAACAGCAATTTCAATTCTCGACCCATGTATCTCCGAAGTTTGAATATTTTTAACCAACTCGAGCCGCTCAAGATTACTGATTAACTCCCTATATTGGAAATACGAGTTAATACCATCAATCGTCAACGATACCTGATTTTGTGCTGCCTGAGGAATAAAAACGTAATGATCAGCCACTTCATCAATGATTTTGTCAATTGAAAGTTCCAAAAAATTTGTAATAGAATCGGAATGATAATCACCCAGTTTCCTAACATCTGCTACTTGATAAAGCCATGCTCCACGAATTTCACCCGAGGATGTTTTATAAAAACGCAGGATTAACCACACGTCACTTTCATATCTATGGGATGCTTCGGCGATAATTTCAGCATCCAGCCGCCATGCATTTTGGAGAGGGAGGGAAAATGCGTCTTCAAGATCATAATTTGGAAATATAACTGGAATACCTCGTTGATCTAGCTTGTTTTTCACTAAATTTAAGATGTCAGGTTGAGTATTTATATTAATAAATTGACGTCCAAGTTCCGGATCGTCACCCAAAATCCAAACCAATATCGAAGGTCGATTCGACGGCAAGAGCGGAAATTTTTGGGCACGCAAAAATCGCTCCAAAACCGTAGGAGAGAAACTCACTTTTAGACCGGTTTTTTCTGGATTAGTCAGAGTTGTATCAGGCGCATCCGCGTAACCCCATACTTCAATATAGTCGTCAAGATTGTTGAGTGCCTCGACAAGTTCATTTGCTGCAGCCAACTTACTATCACCCGTTAGTTTAACCACAACCTCACGTAAAGCATCTCTTAACCCTTGCTCCTTCGCAAGACGACTTTGATTAGGAATTAAAACTTCTGTACTGTAAAGATCATTCACCTGCTCTCCCATACTTAATGAATTCAAGAACATTGTCAGAGATAAAACTAAATATGCGTGGGCTTTCAAAATAATCTCCATATTGATAACGTGAATATAACAGAGATTGATGAAAAATTTGGTTATTAGCCTTAAAATAGAAAATTCTAAACACTGTGCCCATATATGAAACCTAAGAATCAACCCCTAAGTTACAAAAGTTCCGGAGTCGATATTAATGCGGGCGCGGAACTTATAGAAGAAATTAAAGATTCGGTAAAACGAACGACGAGATCCGGAGTAATATCGGGGCTGGGTGGTTTTGGAGGGCTATTCGAAATGCCAACCTCATACCATCAGCCTGTTCTTGTATCCAGTACAGATGGCGTGGGTACAAAATTAAAACTTGCAATAAAACACGATAAGCACCAAAACGTTGGCATAGACCTAGTAGCAATGTGTGTTAACGATGTTATCTGCTCCGGGGCCGAACCTCTATTTTTTTTGGATTACTACGCAACAGGAAAGTTAAATGTCCAAACTGCAACGTCAGTTATCAAGAGCATCGCAAATGGTTGTGAGCTTTCAGGCTGCGCGCTAATCGGAGGAGAAACAGCAGAAATGCCTGGTATGTATTCGGAAACGGATTATGATCTCGCGGGGTTTTGCGTTGGAGTTGTCGAGAAGGGAAAAATAATCGATGGAAGCAAAGTAAGTGCAGGTGATTCCCTCTTAGCGCTGCCCTCAAGCGGCCCACACTCTAATGGTTTTTCATTAATTCGGAAAGTACTTGATGAACGTGAAACGGAAATTGAAAATGAATGGATTAATAAAAAACCTCTCATCGATTTATTGATGGCTCCGACTAAAATTTACGTAAAACCTTTGCTAGAGCTTCTAAAAGTGGTGCCAGTTCATGGCCTCGCTCACATTACCGGAGGAGGGCTCCTCGAGAATATACCGAGGTTTCTCCCACCTAATACTAAAGCGAAAATAAATCCTTCCTCATGGGAAATACCTCGAGTTTTTAAATGGATAAAACAGGAGGGGAATCTTGATACTCGGGAGATGTATCGCACATTCAATTGCGGAATTGGCATGGTAGTTTGTTTATCTCCCCGAGATATCGATCAAGCACTTGCAGTGCTGAAAAAATTGGGTGAGGAACCATTTTTGATTGGACATGTCGAAAGAAGCGATACAGTGGAAGCTAAAATCTACTTTGAGAGTTTATAAACATGGCAAAAAATCGTGTCACAAATCGAATAGTTATTCTCATCTCCGGTAATGGCACTAATCTCCAATCAATAATCGATGCCCGTAAAATGGGGAAAATTAACGCCGAAATTGTCGGAGTGATCAGCAATCGAACGAATGTTTTTGGGTTAGAACGCGCAAAACTCGCTGGCATCCCAGCAATAACGCTTGATCATACCCATTTCAATCATCGCGATGAGTTTGATCTTGCTCTCGCGAATACTGTGGCAAAATTCAACCCAACTTTAATTCTTTTATCTGGATTTATGCGTATTTTGAGCAACATATTCCTTCATCGCTTCCACCAAAATGTAATTAATATTCATCCGTCACTTCTTCCCAAATATAAAGGCCTTAAGACTCATCAAAGAGCAATAGAAGCGGGAGAGTCATTCGCAGGCGCGACCGTCCACTTCGCCGATGAAAAACTCGATGAAGGACCATACATTTTACAAGCAAAATTAAAGATTCGCCCTCATGAAAGTTCTGAATCACTCGCTAAGAGAGTGCGAGAATTGGAGCATATTATTTTTCCTATGGCGGTTCAATGGTTCTGCGATAGACGATTAGAACTAAAAAATGGAGTCGTTGTCTTTGACGGCATCCCTCTACCTGCAATGGGAAAGCATTTCACGAAAAGTAATTCAATTCAACAAATTGGTGTGTCACTTGAAACTAATTAGCTTGATCTCAGGGTATAAAATGGGAAAAACTGTGCTCCTTGTGTTAGTAACCTTTTCAGCAACAACCCCTGTTGTCTGCAAAGTGCCAACCTTAGACGCGGTTATGGTTGAATCAATTGCAGAATATGCGGCGTCCTATAATGGTATTCCTGTAAAAGCAAAAAAAACTGTCACTGTAGACGACAACAACATCTACGAGGATATTTTAGATGCATCATCTATTTTCGGCAATCTAACCCAACTATCGAGGTATGAATTTGACGATAGTGGTAAATTGATACCTTTATATTCATACGATAAACGTTCTTTTTTTGGTGCGATTCGTCAAGAGGAACAAGAGTTTTTGTGGAATGAAAATAAGGTTGTTCATAGAAAAAAGGGAGCGGTTTCGGAAATCGTTTTACCCTCCCATGCTTTTGACTCTATTACTCACCGTTTGCAATTGCAGCGCGATTTGATTGAAGACTTAATTGTACTAGAATATGTGGTCATAAATCGCGGGAAAAAACATCTATATAATTATCGAAAAGTTGGTGAAGAAACCATTGAAACTCCACTCGGCTCAATCGAAACAATCGTTTTAACTCGAGGGCGGGACAGTAAATCTCGTCAAACAACTCTATGGCTCGCAAAAAACTGGACATATTTTCTAGTAAAATTGGAGCAAATAGAAAATAATGAAAAATATAGTATGGTTATTCAAAGTGCAGTAATTGATGGTATGCAAATGCTCGCTAAAAATCTGGATGAAAAATGAGTACTTCCAATCTTTTCAAGAGATCTAAAATATATATTCTCTTACTGTGTATAGTGCTCGCCACTCTGGTCTCAACTATAGCTTTCGTTAACCGACAAGCCGAAAAAACTGACTCTTCAACAGTTTTAATTAGCGAAGCAGACGAGGTTACCCTCGCATTTCCTGATGGTCAAATAATTCCGGAGGCTAGAATTCCCTCATCAACTCCTAAGTCAGTTTCCGAGGCGGTAGACACATCGGTCGTAGAGAAAGTTACTCTGCCAGCGTTAAATAATAGTGATTCTTTCTTGAGAGAGAGTCTGACTATTATTTCGTCGGACTCATCATTCATACGATGGATTACAAAAGATGACCTCTTCCGCAGAGCGGCAAGCTACTTTGATGGTTTATCACGCGGAGTCATATTAAACAAAATCTTTCCTCTAAGTGCGCCCGAAGGAGATTTTACCACGCATAAGACTGGTGATGAGCTTTTCTTAAACGCTGGAAATTATGAACGTTACAGCGAAACCATAGATGTCATACTGAACGTGGATATGGCATTGATAGCAGAAATATTTCATAGCACTCGCCCGCTACTAGAGGCGGCTTTCGCAGAAATGGGCTATAACTCTCGACAAATGGATGGAATAATTTTGCAATCAATTGAGCAAATTCTATCAACACCAATAATAGCGCGACCCATTTTGTTATCTCATGAATCAGTGCTCTACCAATTTGCCGATCCAGATTTAGAGGAATTAACTCCCATACAAAAACAACTGTTGCGCACGGGCCCCGAAAACACGCAGAAACTCCAGCAGCAGGCCCTAATGTTAAGGGATGCGCTTTTAAATCCTTAAGAAGTCTTTATTAAATAGTCATGCTTTAGGCAGCGTTACTCCCTTCTGTTTCTGGTACTTCCCACCTCGATCCGCGTAAGAAATTTTGCAAAGTTCGTCCGACTCAAAAAACAACATTTGCGCCACACCCTCGTTGGCATATATTTTTGCCGGCAGATTAGTAGTATTTGAAAATTCCAACGTCACGTGCCCTTCCCATTCAGGTTCCAAAGGAGTCACATTTACTATGATACCGCATCTAGCATAAGTTGATTTTCCAAGACAAATAGTTAGCACCTGTCGGGGAATCCTGAAGTATTCGATAGTCCTCGCTAATGCAAAAGAGTTTGGCGGTATTAAGCAAAAATCTCCAGCGACATCGACAAAAGCGTCGGAATCAAAATGTTTAGGATCAACAGTTTTAGAATGCACATTAGTAAAGATCTTAAATTCATCAGCACAGCGAACATCATATCCGTAACTTGACACTCCATAGGATATGACTTTATTGCCGGAAACCTCTCTTATTTGCCTTCCCTCGAATGGCTCAATCATCCTCATATCCATGGCCATTTTACTGATCCACTTATCTGATTTAATACTCATAAATTAAACTCCAATCGATATGCATTCGAGCACCTGATTATAGCTTAGAATGGCGAGCAATCGATCGCTCAAAGTTTTGTCTTTTAATTTAATTATTCTATTACCAACTCTGGTTCATTTCCTTGTTGGCTAGAAATAACTTGTCCAACCAAATCGGCCAAGCTCTTGCATGCTAGGGCAGCTTTGCTTTTTGGATTCGCTGCTATCACTGGCATCCCCCGATCACCACACTCTCTGACATCCTTAGCCAATGCTAATTGGCCAAGTAAGATAGTGTTATACTCCAAAGCAATCGCGGCGCCACCGCCGGTCCCAAAAATCTCTTGGCTCTGACCACAAAAATTACACTCATGCATTGCCATATTTTCTACCACTCCAAGAATAGGCACGCGCATTTTACTAAACATCTCGATTCCGCGTTTTGCATCCATTAAAGCGATATCCTGAGGCGTTGTTACTATAATAACGCCTGCGAGCGCTATTTGTTGAGCGAGCGTGAGTTGAATATCACCAGTACCAGGGGGCATATCTACTAGAAGAATATCTAGCTTCCCCCAGTCAGTGAAGTGTAACATCTGTTTTAAGGCACCCGAGGCCATAGGACCTCTCCATGCCATCGGCGTCGTGTCGGTTACAAGATATGACATTGACATGGTATTTAACCCAAATTTTTTTATGGGTAAAAGTTTTTTTCCATCAACAGATTTTGGACGTGTACCCTCAGTTACACCGAGCATCTTCGAAATACTTGGACCATATATATCCGCGTCTAAAAGCCCTACCTCGTATCCACTATAAGATAATCCTAATGCTAAATTAACTGCAACCGTCGACTTCCCTACTCCTCCTTTACCCGAAGCAACCGCAACAACACTTTTCACATTATTAATCAAAATTCACCCCGCAAAATAAAACATCTCTCAGTAAACTAACAACATTTTCAAGAATAACAAATGAAAATTCTATTCAAACTATATATTATGACTTAGTCTATTTTTTTATGCTGGCCAAGAATCTTAATGTCTCCCGTTCGAAAAATACTCGTAACCAGTGCTCTCCCATACGCCAATGCCCCTTTACATCTCGGACATATACTCGAGTACACACAAACGGACATCTGGACCCGATTCCAAAAGATTAGCGGGAACGATTGTTACTATGTTTGTGCCGATGATGCACACGGCACGGCCATCATGTTACGAGCAGATGAGCAAGGAATTTCTCCAGAAGAGCACATTAAGAAAATGCAGGCGTCGCATGAAGCTGACTTTTCTGATTTCTTAATCGATGTCGACCACTTCCACTCTACACATGCAGATGAGAACAAAGAATTAGTCGAATTAATATATAAACGTTTGGTCGATCGAGGTCATATTGCCCAAAGAACAATAGTGCAGTCTTTTGATTCAAAGAAAAAAATCTTTTTGGCAGACCGATATATAAAAGGACGATGCCCCAAGTGCAAGGCAAGCGATCAGTATGGCGATAATTGTGAATCCTGCGGCGCTACATATCAAGCCACAGAATTGATTAACCCCATATCAGTTCTTTCTGGTACTACTCCCATCACTAAAGAATCGCTCCACTATTTTTTCAAACTCTCGGAATTTACTGATTTCTTGAGATCATGGGCCTCGGATAGACATTTACAAACAGAAGTTTCGAATAAACTACAAGAGTGGCTAATCAACGACCTCAAAGATTGGGATATAAGTCGCGATGCACCCTATTTTGGTTTTAAAATCCCTGGCACATCGGATAAATATTTTTATGTTTGGCTCGATGCACCAATTGGTTACATGGCTAGTTTTAAGGCGCTATGCAAAAAACGTGGTATCAATTTCGATGCTTTCTGGAGTGCTGACAGCACGGCGGAACTCTATCATTTTATAGGCAAAGACATAGTAAACTTTCATGCTTTATTTTGGCCCGCTATTCTCAAAAGTACTGGTTTCCGAACACCGACAGAAATTGCGGTGCATGGCTTTGTAACAATAAATGGTTCAAAAATGTCCAAGTCTAGAGGCACCTTCATAAATGCAAGAAGCTATTTAGAGCATTTAAATCCCGAATATCTCCGATATTATTACGCAAGCAAGTTATCTCGATCAATCGATGATATAGATTTAAATCTCGATGACTTTGTTCAGAAAGTTAACAGTGATCTTGTCGGAAAAGTGGTCAACATAGCAAGTAGATGCGCGAAATTTGTTACTCATGGAAATGCTGGCATTTTATCGGCGACGATCCACAATTCTGAACTTTTGGAAAAGGTTGCAGGTGTCTCAGATAAGATTGCCGGACTTTACGAAAAACGAAATTTTAGTGGAGCAGTGCGATTAATAATGGCCGAGGCGGATTCAATTAATGAGTATATTGCTGCATCAGAGCCATGGAAATTAAACAAAGATAAGGAGAAAAAGCAAGAGGTTCAAGACATCTGCTCTCTGGGAATTAATTTGTTCCGTATCCTCATGATCTACCTAAAGCCGATCCTCCCTAAAACAGCAAGAGCCAGCGAAGTTTTTTTGAATGATGAGTTAAATTGGAGTGGTATAACTCAGCCACTAACCAACCATCGTATAGAAACTTTTTTTCCAATGATCAGAAGAATCGACAAAAAATCAATCAAATCGATGCTCTCAGCAAACAATGACAACGTAAACAAATCATTAACAATGAAAAACAAAGATGAGGTCAATCGAGTAGCAATTGAGGAGGTCACAATTGAAGAGTTCCGTAAAATGGATCTCCGAATCGCAAAAATCGTCAAAGCTGAGGCAGTTGAAGGGTCAACCAAGCTAGTAAAACTCACTTTGGATATTGGCACGGAAACGAGACAAGTATTTTCGGGCATTAAATCTAGATATCTTCCTGAGCAACTGGAAGGCAGATTAACTTTATTGATAGCAAATATAGCTCCTCGCAAAATGCGCTTTGGCACTTCTCATGGAATGGTGCTTGCCGCAAGCTCAAAGAATGGTATCTACCTTCTTGAACCTGATATCGGAGCAGCTGCAGGACAGCGAGTTACGTAAAATCTAAAAGAAATCTAACCTTGGTAAAGTTGGGTGCTCAAATTTCTGGTTTATTGGAGATAACGGATGCTCACAATAGAAGAGTTCACCTACTTAATTATTGTGGCTAGCCTCAGTAGTAACTACGTATTGGTGCATACTTTAGGCGTCTCTGATTCTATGCGCCTCCCTGATAGTACTGAAGCCGTTCCCGCAATAGCCTTAATAACAACCTCAGTGATGACGATAAGCTGCGGTGTAATTCATTGTTTTGAAGAAATAATTCTCGGGCCTCTGCAACTTGTCTATTTGCGTACTCTGTCTTTTATGCTGTTAATTTTTGCAGTCGTATCGCTTCATAAATATTTGATGAAAAAATATAAAGTTTATACCGACAAAATTTTTGATGTTTTCTTTTCACTATTATTTAGTAACTCAGCCATTTTAGGAATCGCTTTACAGAATTCTCAAAACGTAAAATCAGTTTTTCAAGCAATGTCTCATGGCCTTGGCGCGGGTATCGGTTTTTCTATAGTTCTAATTTCATTTTCAAATATAAAAGATAGGATAACTGGGTCACACATACCCCAACATCTCCGGGGAGGCCCCATTGCCCTGATTACAATGGGAGTAATTTCTATGGCCTTTTCCGGATTCCGTGGGATAGTGTGAGTGAGCATTTTGGTTCTAAACACTCCTAATCTACGCGGCCTCCCAACAAAGTTTCTAGTAATTTTAGCGTGCCTCCCTGGTTTCTTTGCACTTTCTTGGTGCTTCGGCTGGGGTGTACTGTTAAATATTGTAATATGCGTTGTCAGCTCCAAAATCTTTGACGCTGTTGCATTAAGCCTGAGAGGGCAATCGCTAAATTTTCGTCTACAAGACTCTGACACATTGTTAACTGCCATCTTTATTGGCTTGTCATTACCGCCTCTTTGCCCGTGGTGGTTGCCAGTAATAGGCTGTTCTGTGGCGATCCTAATAGGTAAACATGCCTATGGCGGTATTGGAGCCAGCCCTTTCAATCCTGCAATGATTGGCTATGCAACGTTATTATTATGTTTCCCTTTTCCAATGAGCCAATGGGTAGCAATGGATGTATCTAACTCCTCCGATGCCCATTACCCAACGTTGATTGAATCAATCAAAATTATAGTTGGTCATATGCAGCAATTTGACGGTGTGACGGGCGCAACTCCTCTAGAGTCTTTGAGACAAAATAATGGTCTTCTTATAAACCAACTTTACTCAGAGAAAAAAGTTTTTTCGGAGGGTGTTTGGGCTGGAGTCGGTTGGGAATGGATTAACCTGAGTTTTCTTTTAGGTGGTGTTTTCTTAATTATTACCAAAATAATCACTTGGCATGCACCCAGCGGAATGCTTGGAAGCATTGTAGTTCTATCACTTGTTTTTTGGGATTCCGGAAGCTCCGCGAGTCTTGGTTCCCCAATCTTCCACCTTTTTAGCGGAGCAACTATGCTGGGCGCTTTTTTTATAATTACTGACCCTGTATCCTCAGCCGCGAGCGCAAGAGGCCGTCTTGCTTTTGGAATTCTCATAGGAGTTTTAGTGTTTTTTCTTCGTGGCTGGAGTGACTACCCAGATGGCCTAGCCTTTGCAGTCCTTATAGCCAATTTCACAGCCCCGACGATAGATAAATATTTAGTGATGACGAATAATAAGGAAAATGAATAGATGATAAATCAGGCGAATCAACAAAGTTTTATCGTCATTAGTCTTACCGCAGTTCTGTCAATGCTAGTGCTAGCATTTGTGAACTCCTTAACTCAAGGCACTATTTCTTCTAACAAATTTTCGTCCGAAAAAGATGAATTATTAAAGCTCATACCGAAATTTTATCATAATGGAGGAATCAAAATTGAGTCATTATTGGTTCCGAGAGCGCACTGGGGATCACTTGGGCTTAGTAGTGATGATAGTTATCATATAATAGAGAGTTATGGTAACCCTGTAGCAAAAATAATCCCAGCGATCGGGAAAGGATATAGCGGCGATATCAAAATACTTGTTAGTGTTGATATGAGCAGAAGTATTATTGATGTACGCGTAACTTCACATAGTGAAACACTAGGATTAGGAGACCAAATAGACGTCACTAAAAGCCAATGGATTAGTCGATTTTCCGGACGCTCTCTATCCAATACAGTTGAAGCTGACTGGGACGTCACATCTAATGGAGGCGCTTTTGACACTTTTACAGGGGCAACAATAACGCCTCGAACAGTCGTTCGGCAAGTCTTCGCCGCACTAACTTTTGAGAATACTCTCTCAAATATAGGCCAAGATTCACTCAAAAATCTCGAGGAATTAAGTCAATGAGCACTTCTTCGTTCTTTCAAAATAACAATAGACATTTTTGGACCGATAACCTAACACTAGTGAAACTTTTAGGTATAACACCGGTTCTATCTATCGCTACTACTTTGTCTACTGCACTAGCTATAGGACTTGCGACACTGGTCATTCTGATAAGTTCAAACATTGCAATTTCCATATTGCGTAAAAAAATAACTGAAAAAATGCAGATTGTATTCAATATTGTGGTGGTTGCTTCTTTAGTGTGTATTACAGATTTAGTGATGCAAGCCTTTGCTTATGAGCTATCCACTTCGATTGGGATCTTCGTGCCTCTTATTGCAACTAATGGAATTATATGGGACCGAATCAGCACAATTACATGCCAAAAGACTGTCGCTCAAGCAGCATATGACGGATTAGTTTGCGGTACCGCTTACCTAATGATTCTATCGATTGTAGGGGTGTCTCGTGAAATTTTAGGCGCAGGCACAATTTTTAAAGACATGCACCTTATATTTGGATCAGTAGCTAAAAGCTGGATAGCGTACCCTTTCGGTGAAAACTTTAAAGTATTGATTTTCAATTTTCCTTGTGGCGCGTTTTTTATCTTAGCGGGTCTCCTAGCTATTAAAAGCACTATCGACTCTGCCTTTTACCGTGAAAACAAGTAGATATAAACGCTACACTCCGATTAGGATCTTATTTTATCACATTTAGTTCTAGCACTATTTTAAACATGAAAACATTTTTACTCATCCATACTAAAAAGAGAATGCACCATTGCAATTACGAGGCTATCATTGATACAAAGTTTGGTGTAAAAATTATGGATCAGTACTCAAGCCAATGGATAAAATTTCAATAATAAAGCCTGATGATTGGCACGTGCATCTTCGTGACAAAGACGCCCTAAAAACAACGGTTCCCGCTGCGATGCGCTGCTTCGAGCGCTGCATAATAATGCCCAATTTATTGCCTCCCGTCACATCGGCCGATTCAATCAAAAAATATCGAGATTCAATACTGAGTTATAAACCATCTGACAGCACATGGACTCCCCTAATGGTGATGTATCTGACCGATCAAACATCAAAAAAATGCATAAAAGCCGCATATGATCAAGGGCTGATATTTGGATGCAAATACTATCCGGCTGGCGCAACGACTAACTCAGCAACTGGCGTTTCGAATCCTAACCGACTAAACGGAGTATTCGGCGTTATGCAAGAGCTAGGAATCATACTTCAAATACATGGGGAAGTTACAGAGAGTTCTGTAGATATTTTCGACCGCGAGAAAGTATTTATTGATCGCCATTTAACAAAAATAAAGCACAACTTTCCTGAATTGAAGATCGTACTGGAACATGTCACAACAAAACAAGGTGTAGACTTTGTCAGGGACAGCGATGGATACATAGCCGCCACCATCACGCCGCAGCACTTGCTTTTTAACAGAAATGATATGCTTGCAGGTGGCATAAGACCACACCTCTTTTGTCTACCAATTTTGAAGCGCGACCTACATCAAAATGCTCTGATTAAGGCCGCAACTAGCGGAGAAAAAAAATTTTTTTTAGGAACAGATTCAGCGCCCCACGCTCGTGAAAACAAGGAGAATATCTGCGGATGTGCCGGTTGTTTTAGCCATCATGCGGCCATCGAATTGTATGCTGAAGCTTTTGAGCGAGCAGGCGCATTACATCAGTTAGAACAATTTGCTAGTGTAAATGGTGCAGAATTTTATGGCTTAGAAAAAAACTCCGAGTTAATTTCACTACTACGTGACCCATGGCAGGTACCAAATCAGATCGATTACCGGAATTCCTCCCTAGTGCCATTGGCGGCAGGGACTACTCTAAATTGGCGGCTTGAAATCTAAATAAATATGACACACCAAAAAAATTTGCATCACATATCACAACGCTTCAGAGGTTTTCTACCCGTGGTGGTAGATGTTGAGAGTGGCGGCTTTAACGCCCAGACCGATGCTCTTCTCGAAATAGCAATCGTGATTTTAGGGATGGATGACAAATTTAAACTATCAATTAAAAGTAGTATTAACAAGAACATAATTCCATTCATTGGCTCCATGATTGAACCATCCTCGTTAGAATTTACAGGCATCGATCCACACGACGCGCGTCGTATAGCAGTTGATGAAGTAGATGCTCTCAGGAATATATTTTTACCAATCCGTCGCGAAATTGATAGAACCAAGTGCACACGTGCTATTTTGGTCGGACATAACGCACATTTTGACTTAGCCTTTATTAATGCAGCAATTAATCGTACTAAAATTAAACGGAATCCTTTCCATCCTTTCTCATGTTTCGATACGTCCTCGCTAGCAGGACTGGCTTACGGACAAACCGTTCTTGCGAGAGCGTGCCGAGTAGCGGGTATAGGCTTTAGTGATAAGGACGCACACAGTGCCCTATATGATGCAATAAAAACTGCTGAATTATTTTGCGAAATAGTAAATTTGTGGCAAGACTTCGGAGGTTGGAACGAAAAAATGCTTTGAAGTAGTAAAATTAAACTAAAGTGCTTTATATGAAGTAAAAAAAATTCTCGGAATGTGACAAATGGGTTTTTTGTTGCTTACCGTAAATAATAAAATTAGTCAGCTTTTATTTTAGTTTGAGCTGCCAACGCTTTTTTGTATAACGTATTTTTTTGAACGCCTGTTATCTTTGAAGTTAGGGCGGCTGCTTTACTGAGAGACATTTCTCCCACCAAAAGATCCAATATCCTCTCGGATTCAATTTCAGACACCTCGGTTTTTTCTTGTTTGCCTGAAACTACTAACACAATTTCACCCCGTTGTTGATTCGGATCAGACTTAACAAGTTCATAAAGTTCTCCGAGTAAAGCACGATGATATGTCTCAAATTTTTTACTGATTTCACGAGCCATAAAAGCTGTACGATCCGAGCCAAAGTGCTGAACTGCATCCTCCAAAGTAGCCAGTATACGATGTGGCGCCTCATAAAATATTAAGGTCTCGCTACAATCGCATAAAGACTTCATCGAAGATCTTCGTTGAGAAACCTTGGCTGATAAAAATCCCACGAATCTAAATTGATTGGAGGGCAACCCAGAGACACTGATCGCCGCAATTAAGGCACAACAACCGGGCACTGGAATTACATTATGGCCAGCATCACGTGCACTAGACACTAACCGATATCCGGGATCCGAAATGAGCGGAGTTCCGGCATCTGAAATAAATGCGACAGACTCTCCGCATGACAGGTGGTACAAAATTTTTTTTAAACCCTTTTGATCGTTTTGCTCTTGATAGCTTATTGTTCGAGAATGTATACAATAACGGTTCAAGAGTAGTTTGCTATGTCGAGAGCTTTCGCAGGCGACAATAGCAACATCTTTCAAAACTTGGATAGCGCGAATACTCATATCCCCTAGATTTCCAATAGGTGTCGCTACAATGTATAAAGTTCCAGTTAATTCAATGTTCATAATAAAATTTTGGATTCAGCGCTGTTCAATTTTATTGGGTATCTTAGCCTTTATGTGCTCATGCGCGCCATCCTCACCTCTGAAAACTGTCTCAGATCAAGAATCAAAAGATGAAAAATCTAATCTTAATGAAAGAAAAAAGCTCACTTCAGCTCGCGAATTATATGAGCTTGCCAAAATAGCAGATGAAACCATTCAAGATAGACTGTTTCTGGAAAGCGCGATGCTCTATGAGAAAGAAGACGATTATTTCGAATGTAACGAAGTATTAAGAAAAATTAATAGTGCACTACTTTCAGATGCCAACTACCTAATATATGGGCTCCTCAAAGCCAAGATGTTAAATCGTTACCATGATTTTTTAGCTTTGAACACTTGGATGTCAGACGCACGTCTTAAATCACTTGTTCAAAGCCAAACTCATGAACAAAGAGCTACTTGGATAAATCTGATCATTGATATGAATATTTCGATTGGAAATAGCGAGTCCGTGGTTCAAAAAGCCTACAAGCTCACAAAATCACTTCCTACGAATAAACTTCAGGAGGTCAATAACAAAATTTGGGTACTGCTTAATCACATCCCTTTAAATAGGCTAATAGAACTTGACGAAAATACTACCGAAAAAAATCTATCTGGCTGGCTGCAATTGGCAATAGAACATAGGTTTATGTCGAACAATAATGATAGTCGCTCGGAGAAAATAATTACGTGGAAGAATAAATGGCCTCGACATCCAGCGGCTATAATTCCTCCAGTGCAACTCACGAATATGTATGGATACGAGGCTAAAACTTTAGCGCTGCTCTTACCAATGAGTGACTCGCATCTTACGGCAAGCAAAACTTTACTGGACGGTTTCTTAAAGGCGTATTATCGGGCTTTAGGACATGGCGACAATGTGCCACTGGTGAAAATTTATGACACTACAAAATTACCAGTTCAAAAACTGTATCCTATGCTCTTGGATGATGGAGCTGAAATGATTATCGGACCAGCAAGAAACGAAAATGTCCAAAATTTGTTAGAAATTCCAAACTTTACTGTTCCAGTCATGACTTTGCATCGCGGTGAATTTAAGGTCGAAAAAAAACCACAAAACTTCTTTCAATTTGGCTTGTCTGCGTTGGATGAAATGGATCAAATTGCTCAACGAGCTTGGCTTTCAGGGAAAAAAAACGTGTTAACAATAGCACCAGAGGCTGGCTGGGGTTCACGAGCAAGTGACCATTTTGAAAAAAAATGGCTTGAAAAGGGCGGTGTTATCACCGATTCGGTACGTTACTCCCCACAAGTAAAAGATTTTATTACCATACTAAAAAAACCATTAAATATAGATGCTAGTGATGAGCGTGGACTAGAGTTGCTTCGATACGTGAATAGTCGACTAAAAATAAGTTCTCGTCGTCGTCAAGATATAGATCTTGTAGTTATAGTAAGCTTCCCTTCAATAGCTAGACAAATAAAACCTTCCCTAGATTTTTTGTATGCTGCCGATCTTCCCATCTATGCTACTTCACATATTTATAACGGGACCCAACAAATTTCTCTTGATAACGACCTATCAGGTATCGAATTCTGCGCAATGCCATGGACACTGGCAAACCAGCTGCCGAGAGGGGTATCTCCCAATAAAGAGATGCATACAGCTTTGAAACACTTTTATGTGCTCGGTTATGATGCTTTTTCAGTCTCAAGACATTTTTCTAAAAATCAACAAAAATATCCGCCCAATCCCTTATTTGCGGCTACTGGTGTTCTAGATCTGATAGATGATAAGGTAAAACGGAAAACTGGATGGGCTAAGTTTAAAAACGGTAAGGTCACTCCAATTAATTTTCCTTATGGCTCTAACGAACTTACTTTGGTACCGTCTGAATAAAAGCGCCATCAAAATTAACAATTTTGTTTTAACACAGAAAAATCACTTAACGTTATCCGCGTAACCCGCTACACGGACAATACGGTCGCAAAATCTTAAAAAGCTATCGAAGGAAGCATAACTAGGCGATATACTTTAGCTTTAAACGCACCCTCACAAAGGTGTTTAGAGTGAACCAAAGAATTTTCAGTTTCCACCAACGTCTAATAGAAGCAACGATTTCAATGGGTGACTCATCAACGTCTGAAATAGTAAGGGCCGCAGAAATGATCGCTTCTTCACTTTTGCATGGCCACACAGTTTTTACCTGTGGGCACGATGGTCCGGCTAGTCGATTAGGGCAGCTTTTTAGTGACAACTTAGCGGTAGGCACTCAAATTGAGCGCCCAGGTTTCCCCGCTCTGAGTCTAAACCAATTAAGTCAAAATCGATTAAGCGAGAATCGCTTTGCTCAAGCACTATTTACGCACGGCAGCCAATCCGATTTATTGCTAATTATAAGCAGGGGCGGCAGTCAACCTGTACTTTTAAAAACTGCCGATGCAGCTTTAGAAAGAGACATGAAGATCATACTAATTAGTCATAAAGATGATAACATATTGATAGAGAGGTTGAGGTACGAAGATCTTTGCATAGATATGAGTGAATACGAAGACTCAATAGTGAATGCATTGCACCTCCAGGTGCTGGAATGCCTTACAGAACTGGTTGATTCGATAATATTAGGTGGCAGATAAGTGAAAATACTAATTCTTTTTTTTGTAACAAATATCTTTCTAATTAGTTGTACATCTGTCATGCATAATCTTACAGAGGAACCAATTGGAGAGGATCGAGCCGACACTGGACCGGGAGATTTTTTAAATGATGTACACATGGCTACTGCGATAGGAGTAAACATAAAAAAAGCCGAACCCGAGCTCGAAAAATCTCATGTAAATGTCAACGTGTATAATTCCGTTGTTCTTCTTACAGGCGAAGTACCTAATGCCCGACTAAAAAAATTAGCTGGCGAAACAGCTAGAAAATTCAACAGAGTTAGAATTGTTCATAATGAACTCCAAGAGCGAAATAACACATCTCTCATTTCGAGAGCCAACGATAGTCTGATTACGAAAAAAATCCAAGTAAAGTTGAGGATCGATGAAGATGTCAAAGGGAGAGATATTAAAATAATAACTGAAGACAGCGTGGTTTATATGATGGCAATTATTACAAAGTCAGAAAGTGATCAAGCAGTGCATTTAGCTCGAGAAACTAGCGGCGTCAGACGAGTTGTTAAGATATTTGAATACAAAGACTAGCTGCCGGCTATGCCATTCCTATAATGTAATGTAAATTCGTTTCGAACACATTCTCATTTTATAACACGTAATGATGGTTTTCCCTTGACAGGCTCCCTAGGCTTAGTTTTTTGTAGCGATGACAAGACTTTTGGGGCCTGCCCTTTTGGAGGAGGGTCGTCATCGGGGTCTGGCTCAAACATCATTCCCTGACCATTTTCTTGAGCGTATATACCAAGTATTGACCCCATCGGACAAAAAATGTCTATAGGTATTCCTCCGAACCTAGTCGACAGTTTAATGGAATCGTTACTCATATCAAAATCTGTCACTGCTCTGGGCGCTATGTTTAGGATAATTTGTCCATTTGTTACGAAATTTTGAGGCACCTCCACGTTCTCATGATGAGCATCTACAACCACGTATGGCGTACACTCGCTATCTACGATCCAGTCATAAAAAGCACGAATAAGATATGGACGGTTGGATTTCATGCTTATGTCCTTCTCACATTTTAAATTCGCGTTCCAAGTCAGTCAGACTCTCATCAAATGCACTTCTTTCAAACACTCGTTTCATGTAATCGAGCAAAGGCTGAGTCTGGGATGTTTTGAGGATTTCTATCCCTAGCTGCGATAGCCTCCACAATAAAGGTGCCAAGCAACAATCGACAAGGGTATAATCCTCGCTCATAAAAAACGGAAGATCCGAAAAGATCGATGAAACGCCAATCAGAGATTCTCTGAGTTCTTGCCTTGCAGTTAATCCCTCGTCTCCATTGGGATTCGATAATATCGTGTCTGAAAGACGACACCAGTCTTTTTCAATGCGAAAAATCCAAAGCCTGCTTTGAGCACGTGCAACGGGATAAACCGGCAGTAGCGGCGGATGCGGAAAACGCTCATCCAAGTACTCCATAACAACTTTAGATTCATAAAGTGCTAAGTCTCTGTCTACCAATGTAGGGAGATTACCATAAGGATTGGCTTCAAAAATCTCCTCAGTCACTAAGTTAGAATCTACGTCTTCGATGTCTACCGTCACTCCTTTTTCTGCTAACACTAAACGCACGCGATGGCTGTACTGACAGACCGGATCGGAGAACAACGTCATTGAGGAACGCCTCACATTAACCTCTCAAAGAATAAATCATAAATATACTCAATTATGGGGTATGAGCATACCTGCTCGGTGTCGCGGGGAATACCTCTAATGAATGCCCTTCCAATATTCCCTATTAAGAAGGTATACGAATACAAGCAATAATGCCAAGAAAAAAAGTACCAATCTCCCAATGTGCTGACGCTGCTGTGCCATTGGCTCCGCAATATAAGTTAGAAAGTTTACCAAATTATAAACTGCGTCATCAAACTCCGATGGGGAAAGAGTTCCTTTAGAAACCTGTTCGAAGCGACCACAAGCGTCACCAAGCACATCCTCACCAGTGAGCAAATCTCTTTTTACACCCCCATTACTCGCTAGCACTGGCCCCGGAGCGCATCTAGTGAGTCCTTGAAGGTCCAACAACGCGTGAGGCATGCCCACATCTTTGTAAACTTTATTATTGACGCCTAGTGGACGATTGTCATCAGCGTAAAAATTTCGAAGATATGTATATATCCATTCCGGTGAACGAGACCGTGCAACAAGAGTCAGATCGGGAGGTGTCGCCCCAAACCAAGACGCAGACTTCTCCTCACTCATACCAATCTGCATCAAATCACCAATTTTTTGATTTGTAAACACCATGTTATCCATCATCAAATCATGGGGTATCGCCAAATCATCTGCTACCCTCTCCCAACGCGAGTACTTAAAGGAGTGGCATCCCATGCAATAGTTCACAGCTAACTGTGCTCCTTTCTGTAAAGACGCCTCATCACCCAAACTGGACTGAAAATTGTCGCAGCTAATAGTGCCGCAATCTTTTCCCTCAGCACCAACAACTCTCAGTGGCACAAAAACCAAAAGAGCTACAAGACCAAAGCCGCAAAAAGTTTTAAACGGGCCAATTCCACCGTCCATCGTTATCCTGTCCGGCTCAGCACGAGTTTTCTCATATCGCGTCCAAAAATAAATGCCAATAAAATATAAAAAGTAAATGGTGGTACATATTTGAGCCAAGACTGTCCGCCCAGGCGAGGGAGCCTTCACGCCAAGAAATCCTAAAATGATAAAACTTGTCACGAATAGAAGTATCATCACGCGACTCACGTTTCCTTTGTACCGCATAGATCTGACTGGGCTGCGATCAAGCCATGGCAACACAAAAAGTATGGCAATCGCTGCTGCCATAGTTATAAAGCCCCCCAATTTATCCGGTACCGCCCTCAACATCGAATAATAGGGCGTGAAGTACCAAACGGGGGCAATGTGCTCTGGAGTTTTCAGGGAGTTTGCAATCTCAAAATTTGCATGCTCGAGAAAGTACCCTCCCATCTCTGGCATAAAAAATAAGACGGAGCAGAATGCGAATAAAAAAACAGTAATTGGCACCAGATCATGGATTACAAAATATGGGTAAAATGGAATACCATCGGCCGGCTTGCCGTCGGAATCGGTATACTTCTTAATAGAGACTCCATCTGGATTATTCGAGCCCACATCATGCAATGCAATGATATGCATCGCAACGAGTGCTATCAAAATTATCGGCATAGCGACTACATGAAGTGACATGAAACGATTAAGAGTTATACCTGAAATCAGGTAATCACCGCGAATCCATTGCACTAAGTCCTCTCCAACAATCGGAATTGCACCAAATAGCGAGATTATTACCTGAGCTCCCCAATAGGACATTTGACCCCATGGGAGCACATAGCCAAGGAATGCCTCTGCCATAAGCACAACATAAATTGACATTCCAAAAACCCAAACCAACTCTCGTGGCGCTTTGTATGAACCGTAAACTAAACCGCGGAACATGTGCATATATACCACAATAAAGAATGCTGACGCTCCTGTTGAATGTGCATATCTTATTATCCAACCGTACTCCACATCGCGCATTATATATTCAACCGATGCAAACGCCTGCTCTGCAGAACCTTGATAACTCATGAGCAACCAGACACCCGTGACCAGTTGAATGATCAGCACTACGATTGATAAAACACCAAAATAATACATCCAATTGAAGTTTTTTGGCGCGTAATATTCCGCCATATGCCGATTCCACTCTCTTTTGAGAGTGGGTAGCCTTGCGTCTAGCCAGCTCGCAAAATCCGGATGCTTGTCCATCATGCAGTCTCCGCGTCGATTCCAATTACAATGATTGAATCTGTTTCATACGAGTGGGGCGGAATTTCTAGATTAGTAGGAGCAGGAACTCCAGCAAAAACTCGTCCAGATAAATCGAATTTAGATCCATGACACGGACAAAAGAATCCTCCAAGCCAAGAATCACCGCCAAGATCTTCAGCGCCAACGTCTGGACGGTATATGGGTGCGCAACCAAGATGAGTACACAACCCGACCAGCACCAGATATTCTTCTTTGCCGGGTTGTGTTCGCGCAAAACCACTAACATAACTGGGCTGATTTGCAGCCAAAGATTCTGAGTCTTTTAATTCTTCTTCAGGAAAATTGGCAACAGAATCCAGCGCCTCTTTAGTTCTTCGGATAACATAAACCGGTTTTCCACGCCACTCCACTACTAGCCTCCCCCCAGGCTCAAGCTTTTCTACGTCAATCCTTACTGGTGCTCCCGCTGCTTTGGCTTTCGCACTTGGCTTCCAAGACGCGACAAAGGGCACGGAGGCTCCTATTACCCCTATTCCACCGAGCACCGACGTGGCACCCGCTAAAAATTTTCGCCGACTTGTGTTAACATGAATTGCTTGGTTGTCAGAAATATTGTCTTGTTTTTTATCCAATAGAGACACACCTCCCGATTTTATAAATGCGCGAAGCAGGTAATACCGCGCATCATGCTCATAATATGATAATTGAACCGCTGCTATAACGCAATAAGCTACGGTCGCGTTAGAAGCCGCAAATTACTGAAATCAAAGGAAATAAACTGAAAATATAATTTAGAACCAAATAAATCTTTCTATCTTTTTGAAAATTGAGGTCGCTTCCGGGCTTTGTGAAGGCCTACTTTTTTTCGCTCTACTTGCCTTGCGTCCCTCGTAAGGAAACCCGCTCCCCGTAGAGATGCGCGAAGACTTTCGTCGTATTTAACTAAAGCACGTGCGATGCCATGTCTGATCGCACCAGCTTGTCCGAAACTTCCACCGCCGTTCACAGTGATCTTTATATCAAAAGTTTGGGGCATCTCTACAATATCTAGTGGTTGTCTGACTATCATTCGCGCCACTTCCCTGCCAAAATAAGCATCAATTGATCTATCATTAATTGTAATACCACCACGACCTAAAGTCATGAACACCCTAGCGGACGACGTTTTTCGTCTACCTGTTCCGTAATAGTGCTTACTCGACATTACAAATTCCTTTAAAATCCAATATCTGCGGTTGTTGCGCAGCATGGGGGTGCACATCTCTCGCGTAGACTTTCAACTTTTTTAACATTTCTCGCCCGAGCGGTCCGCGAGGCAACATTCCTTTGACGGCCAAACGAATTGCTCGTTCAGGCGCCTTTTTAATAAGATCACCAAAGTTAACTTCTTTGATTCCTCCTGGGTAACCAGTATGGGAGTAGTAAATTTTACTTTTTTCTTTGTTGCCTGTGACGACAATTTTTTCAGCGTTTATCACTATAATATAATCCCCGGTATCGACATGAGGAGTATACTCAGGCTTATGCTTCCCCCTCAAATGAGAGGCTATCTTGGCTGCGAGCCTCCCGAGTCTCAAAGAACTAGCATCCACTAAGTACCAACAGCGCTGGACGGACTCTTTTTTAGCAACAAAAGTTTTCATTCGAAAAACCGTTTATCTAGTCATTAGAAGTGGAGGCAGATTGTAACGATTTGATTATTTTTTACAAGTCCCACTGGTTGTCATTTGATAAATCTTCAATCTACTTAGCCACGAAACTAACAGCGATGTCCTCTAGAAAGATATTTATGACTTTGCATCTCAATCAAGCGGCTTTTAGTTCGTTGAAATTCTCCAGATAAACTCCCCTCGCAATTAAAGTTTTCAATGGGCACTTCTGCCGACATTATTAGCTTCACCCCTTGGTCGTAGAATTCATCCACCATAATTATAAAGCGACGCGTTACATCTTTTTTTATCTCATTCATCTCTGGCACTCCAGTAACAAAAACAGTATGAAAAAGGCATGCAATCTCAATATAGTCAAGCTGACTCCTCGGTCCTTCACATAAATCGGAAAATTTAAACCAGACTTGTTTATCGCAAAGTTTATATGCCTCAATCTCCCGCTGCTCAATTTGAATCGTTGTAAGCTCTAAAACTTGACAGTTTTCATCAAGAAAACTAGAGAATAAATTGGTTAGCGCAAGATCCGAACTGGAACTCAGAGGGCTATAAAATAGCGGTGCTTGCATAAGGGCTCTCCGACGATAATCAAATGTGCCCTTGAGGTTAACAACGTTACAATTTAGCTTAATAAGCTGTATCGCGGAAACGAAACGTTGTCGTTGGAGACCATCTAAATACAGATCATCAGGGCAGATATTTGAAGTAAATACCATACAAATGTTTTTAGAAAATAGAGCGTCCAGCAACAAACTCAAAATCATTGCGTCAGTTATATCAGCTACGAAAAACTCATCAAGGCATATAACCTTTACCTTTTTGGCTAATCGACTAGCTACTATATCTATTGGGTTTGGACTCCCATCGCAAAGCTTCAACTCATCATGCACCAACTGCATAAAACGATAAAAGTGTGTTCGCATTTTATTCGGAAAAGGGAGCGCGTCAAAAAAAATATCCATCAAAAATGTCTTTCCACGACCTACTCCGCCCCATAGATACAGTCCCTTTTCCCGCTCCAAGAATCCAGACCAATAGAGAAAGCGTGTAGCAGCGTTGAAACTCGGTAACGCCGAAGATTCCAACTTAGTGTAGAGCTCATCAAGACAGTTAACTGCCTCCAATTGAGCATCGTCAAGCAACAAATTGTTCAGTCTTACATCTTCTTTGTAGCGCTCTGTCGGACTTAGCATATTGAATTTTGAGATATACCTCTAAAAAATTGTATAATTTAACAGTAACAACAACAATTACTCAATTAGACGACAATAAATAGTATGTTTCTAAAATAGATTAATGGACAATCAACTGCATGTAATATAAAAATCTATTGCTAAATCGAGTGTTTTTGAATGAAACTACAAAGAGTCAACTTTGAGATTCTGTAAATGCTAAATACAGATACCGTTTTAATCGCAGCGACGACCTTTGTTGCAGGCATAATTTTAGGTTACCTTGCCAGCTTTCAGTTTTCGAAAAGCAATGGGTTTAGTAGAAGTACATCTGAGGACTTGAAACGAACCAAAAAAGAACACTCGGAATATAAAAATTTAGTTAATCAACACATGATTAAGTTGTCCGAGCAAACTCGGAAGCTGGCAAGAAATTATCGAGACATTCATGAGCAACTTACCCTGAGCTCTGCACGCCTTGCAAGCCAAGAAGTTACCAACCAAATTTTCCAACATCATAGGTCAGGGTTCTTCTCAAGTACCTTGGGAGAATCTTCAAGAGATCTCAACTCAACAGTCGAGCCTCCCAAAGACTATGCGCCAAAAGTCCCCGGAGGGATTCTTAGCGAGGAATATGGTCTTCAAGATAATGAACAAAATCTTAATGTTGATAGGCAGAATGATGAAATTAGGAATGCGAATGGGAGTGACACACCTTCCAAGAAATCTCAAAATTTTGAGAGCGCCACCCCGAGTACGAGACTCGATTGACCGAACCTAATTCGTAAACCCGATGCTTTAAGAAATTTATTAACCATCATTATCTTATACCATACTGGTCAGAAAGCTTGTCGTACCTGAGTTATATCTTTGACATGAGACATAATTATGCATAGGAACTATCCGCAACCAATTTTGGCTAGTCAATAATAATGAAATCTGAACCATCAAATTTTGTGGAAGAAATGTGGCGAAATATAACTTTAGAAGCGAAGTCGGTAATTGAAAAGGAGCCTATGCTTAAATTCTATTTGAATCAAACTGTTTTGAGTCAAAAAAATTTTGAAACTGCGCTTGAGTGCCGTTTGTTAAATGCTTTAATAAATAATCAATTACCTGAGAAACTCCTGAAATATCACTTAAGTCAACAACAAAGGTTGCACAGAGTAAAAGCAGCAACTTTGGACATATTAGCTATCAAAAACAGAGATTCTGCTTGTAATTCTGAGTTAGAAGCCTTCCTTTATTATAAAGGTTTCTTAGCTCTTCAAGCTTACCGATTAGCGCATAGTTTGTGGTGTGATGGCTATCGGGTCCTCGCTCTCTTTATCCAATCAAATACTTCGAAATATTTTGGGGTAGACATTCATCCGGCGGCTAAAATAGGCGTCTCTGTGATGCTAGATCATGCCACCGGGATAGTTGTGGGTGAAACTGCCGTCGTAGAGGATTATGTTTCCATTATGCAAGGCGTTACCCTAGGAGGAACAGGGAAAGAGGAGGGCGAACGACACCCCAAAATTCGGCGCGGAGTGCTTATTGGTGCCGGTGCAAAGATTCTCGGAAATATAGAAGTAGGTGAAGGTTCCATGATTGGAGCCTGTAGTGTTGTTTTAAAATCAGTAAGTCCTCAGTCCTTGGTCGCGGGTGTTCCGGGTCTAGTAATAGGCAATTCTGCTACAGATAATCCCGCTTTGGTCATGAATCATTATTTTGAAGCATAGTAAACATTTTAAAGATAACCCCCTTGAAATCACTCATCGTTTATCCCAGCTAAATGCCATTACTTGTTGAATACTCTTTTTGTTAAGTAGCTGCATGATCAATCGGTCGACGCCCAAAGCGACGCCCGAGCAACTTGGTAGCCCCTCATGCAGAGCTGCCAAAGCACTCTTGTCTTCTCCAAAGGTTTGCTTATTTATGGTAATTCTCGCCTGCCTATCCTTAACGAACCTTCGATGTTGCTCTTCCGGATCAGTTAATTCGAAATAACCATTCGCCAACTCTAAACGATTCAAGTAGACCTCAAAACGCCTACTTACCCATTGACCTTCTCGATTACAATGCAACTGGGCAAAAGCGGCGTTACACTCGGGGTAGTCATACAAAAATACGAGTCCCTCTGGCAGCCTAGGCTCAACACCAATTGTGAAAAGATAATTTAAACAATCGAAACGTGACTCTACACTCAATTTGTTTCCCCCCCTTGAGGAAACATGTTTTTGTAAATTTGATAAACATATGTTGTGCGGATCTATGCCCAAGTGTTGAATAAAGGCGTCTTGATAACTCATTGTCAAGCATCCAAGGCTTGGCCTCAGAGAGGTAACGAGCTCAGCAAGTTCAGCCATCAGTTCGTGCTCGTCCCATCCCACCCTATACCACTCCAGCAAAGTGAATTCTGGATTGTGATTCACTCCAATTTCTCCTACGCGAAAAGCCTTCCCTAGGGCGAATATATCTCCACTGCCAGCCGCTAGCAGACGTTTCATATAGGATTCAGGTGAAGTTTGTAAAAATCCCTCGAAACGCTCGCTAAGCACTTCGAAACTGTCGATATAAAGGTCATTGACTGAGTAACTCCCCAGAATTGGTACTTCCACCTCTAAAACACCTTTGCGAGTCAAAAAAGCCCGTAGTGTGGCAACGATACGACTCCTCTCGACCAACACAGCAGACTCAGCTGCGGGCTGCCAGTTTGAGCCAACTTCAGTTGTCATCAACAAATCCTTAATCAGTTTTATTGATACTTTTTCAATCTCGCGCGCGACCCAGATACTCCCCAGATCTAGTATCAACTCGAATCCTATCACCACATTCTAAAAATAATGGTACTTTTATTACAGCTCCAGTGGTCAAGATAGCCTGCTTTGTCCCGCCAGTTGCAGTATCGCCCCTCAACCCCGGGTCGGTCTCTAGAATTTCTAATTCGACATGATTTGGGGGTGTTACAGTTAGAGGGACAGAATTATAAAGTGTCACCACACACAAATCTTGCTCGCTTAGCCAATTACGAGCATTCCCCACCGATTTACTATCAGCCTGATACTGTTCGAAGGAATTTGGTTCCATAAAATACCAAAATTCTCCGTCTTCATACAAAAATTGCATTTCTGTATCGATAATATCAGCAGACTCTAGGGATTCACCAGACTTTAGAGTTTTCTCGAGTACTCTGCCTGTTTTAAGATTCCTAATTTTGATTCGACTAAAAGCTTGTCCTTTCCCTGGTTTAACAAACTCATTTTCAAGTATTAGACAAGGTTCTCGCTCAAACATAACTTTTAATCCAGAACGAAAGTCACTCGTTGAATAAACCGTCATAATATGCAGTCTCCGGACATTAATGATATACAGTATCTGATATAAGCATATTCAAAGCCACATTTTGCTCAGTCATCTAAACACTTAATTTCGCGGTCGCTATATCCGAGTAGATAGAGAATCCCATCCAAACCGACATTTGATATAGATTGTCTTGCATTCGCTATGACAACCGGTTTCGCTCGAAATGCAATACCTAATCCAGCAATCGCTAGCATGGGTAGGTCATTGGCGCCATCACCAACAGCAATTACTTGCTCTAACCTAAGTCCTTCTCGATGGGCCAGTTCTCGAAGCAATGTAGCCTTTCGTTGACCATCAATAATTGGGCCTTTTATTCGGCCAGTAACTACTCCTTTGGCCATCTCTAATTCATTTGCAAAAACATAATCAACTTCTAAAGTCGATTGTAAATTACGCGCGAAGTAATCGAAGCCGCCAGATATTATTGCAGTTTTAAATCCCAATTGTTTCAAGCGTCTCAATAGATATTGAGCTCCCTCATTAAGCCTTAAACGCTCAGCAACAGATTTTAAAGCTCTTGAATCTAACCCTTTTATGAGCGCCAAACGCTGGCGAAAACTTTCCTCAAAATCCACATCGCCACGCATCGCCGCGGCCGTAATTGATGCGACTTGGGGACGTACTCCCATTTCCTGTGCCAACTCATCAATTACTTCAGCATCTATGAGAGTCGAATCCATATCAAAAACAATTAGCTGTCTATTCCGTCGATAGATATTATCCTCTTGGTAAGCAAGATCAATATTATATGTACCTGCAAGTTCTAGTAATGAACTACGAAAATGTTGCACATTGTCCGGTGTACCTCGCGCAGAAAATTCAATACAAGCGCTCCTTTGGACCTCATTTTGAGTTTGAGGTACCCTTCCGGACAATCGTGTAATCTTATCAATATTTAAACCCATATCAGCCATAGCTTGGGTAATGGCTGCGACATGCTGACTTTCCAGTTTTCGTGCTAGTAAGGAAACAACATGTCTTGGCTTACCTTGCTGATCAACCCAACTTGAATAACGTTCTGGTGAAATTGAAAAAAATTTCACTCGCATATTTAATCGAACCATACTTTCCGATATTCTTGTGACAAAACTCGACTTTGACGGTTCATCAACTAGAGCGGCGAGAATACCAAGATTCAATTGATCATGAATGACTGCTTGTCCTATATCTAAAATATCTGCATCAAACTGCGCTAACACAGCAGCGACTTCACTGGTGATTCCTGGTTTATCCACACCAAAGACGTTAAGTAGTATTATTTTTCTCACTTAACTCGCTTCCCTGAAAATTGTTAGAGTATTATAAAACCGCAAGGATATTAGGATAGAATAACTAGTGAAATTATATTCCGGATTAAAATGAAAAATGCGTTCCGACCCTTTGACGAGAAAAATTACCACCTTTTTGGTATCAACATGCCTTATTTTCGGCTTGACTAATTTAAGTTTCTTGTCGTACTTTTCCCATCAGCACGCAAATGAACTACTTACGTCAAAAGGAAATCTATTACTAAAGAATCTGCTAGAACAGATTTCCCCAGCGTTGGAAAATAAGTCTTTAATTAGTATACAGGTATCCCTTAATCAAATCACAGAGGATCCCTTAATTTATAGTGCTAGTTTATATAATAGTTCAGATGATGTGACAGTCCGTAGCAAACGTATCGGGCACATTCCGTCTAAGTTGCAAGTTTTAAGATTACCCCTCAAATCGGAGATAGATTCTCAAGGATTCATCGAATTATCTTTAGATAAAGAGAAGGCTTTATTGCCTTATCGCTGGTTATTCAGCGCATGCTTAGCGCTTTGGACTATATTTGCCGTAACAATAACTATAATATGCTTTAAGTTCTCCGAAAAAATATCGAGTCGTATAACCCAATTAAGCAAGCAGTTGCCAAACAAAAATGCATTTTTTGGTGATGAATTGAGAGTTCTTGAGCAACAACTTGAAACTTTAATTACACCATCTGATGACCTTGCCGGTCATGGAGGACACGTCAGATATTGTTCTCTTGTGAGAGTAACACTTTTCAACAGAAAGTCTGTTGAAAACCAACTTAATAAGGAAAATCGGGAGTTACTCTTTGAAAAATTAGACTGCTGCATAACGCGCACAATTGAGCTTTATGGAGGGCGGCGTTTAGAAGGAGAGGAGGGCGCACTTTATCTCGAAATCCAATCCACCGAGTTCTCAAAAAAACACCTTTTGGCATGCATAATGTGCATGTATGCTATGAAACAACTTATTGGCAACCTCGCAAGCCAAATGGGGATCGAGCTAAGAGTTGGCTTTGCTACCTGCGGCAACACAATCGCCACGACATCTACTTTTCACTACCAAGAGCAAGTAAACCGGCTCAAGAAATTGTCCACTCGGCTATCCAATGAGCTAGAGTCGGGTGCAATCTCGATTTTCACTGATGGGTTTTCCTGCGACCAGTTATCTACCATCGCTACACTCTCTCGGTACGATGAAAATTTTTTCATTTTTAAGACCTTTCCACCCAATCGCCAGGAGCTTATGGAAAAACAAATTCAATATCTAGTGGATGTTTGCTTAAGCCAAGCTACTGTAACGCACTCAAGCTAATAAAAAATTGGAATGCAAAATAACTCAAAACAGCTAAATCCCTTCCTCATTTATTTGCTGATTCATATCAAGGGCGGGCATTCCAACGGTAGAGCCCCCAATTATCTTCGCCGGCACCCCCGCAACAGTCACATATGCTGGCACTGATTCTAGCACTAAGCTTCCAGCACCAATTTTTACTCCCTCTCCCACATCAATATTTCCCAACACTGTTGCACCTGCAGCGATTAGAACACCGTTGGCAATTTTTGGATGTCGATCACCTGACTGTAGTCCACTTCCTCCGAGTGTTACCGAGTGAAGAATCGACACATTGTCGCCAACAACTGCGGTCTCTCCAATGACAAGAGAAGTGGCATGATCTAGCATCACTCCACCACCAATAATTGCCCCTGGATGAATATCCACGCCGTAATTCTCTGACATCTTACTTTGCAAATATCTAGCTAAATGACGTTGATCTCTGCTCCACAAACTATGACAAATCCGGTGAAGTTGCAGGGCCTGGAATCCCTTGTAAAAGAGAAGTGGAGTGACGTAGTAGTCACATGCAGGATCACGATCAACGTACGCTTTCACGTCCTTACAAGCGCGTTGAACAATATCACTATTGAGACTTAACAATTCTGCGAATATTTTTTCGAGATCAATCTCATACGTGGGTATTTTTAAAAAATGTGAACTTAAATTATTAGCCAAGGCATTAACAAGATTGGGCTTCTGTAGTATTTGCACATTTAAAAAGTCAGCCAATGCAGGTTCTTTAGCTCCCATCATTCTTGCTTCTTCCAACATTGTCTTCCATAAGTCTTCGGCATCAATCAAATCTTATCTCCTAAAACTAGCTCACATAATTAGAAACAAAACGTCGATAGATCTCATGGAAATTTTCAATCACAGTAGCGTGTAGGCTAATTTTATGCATCATCAGACAATTTTTTATTAGTTCTGGCGTCAATAAGCGCGCAAAATGCGTAGCTATCGGAGCATAGCTGAGATGCCATCTTTCCGGCGCTAATCCACCATTGTCACAGTTATATGGTCTAAAAAATCCATTCTTAGAATCTATAATTTTATCCAACCAAGCATGCATCGGCCCAAACACTCCATCCTCCGAAGTTTCTTCAGGAACTAATCTTAATTGATAATTAGTCGGTATGGCAGCACCATCAAAAACATCGATGTCTGAACCCCAATGATGGCGAGATGTCCCAGGGAGCGCGGACCATCTCATAATTGCCTCAACTTTCTGATAATCAGATAAACCAGCAAGATTCAAAACTTTACCGTTACCACTCAAAACATCTCTTCGGCCCGATAGCTTTTCATTCCATATTGTGGCCTGCTGATCATATGACCTAAAGCCACTGCAAACGCATAAATCAAATCCATATTTTGCTGCTTCCAATTTTAATTCGTTTAACGGATTAACGAGCTGATGATGAATGAAGATTTTTTTACTAATTATAGTTGATTCATTAGCCGTCCACTCCACCACGTGTCGATTCGTTCTGCCCGTGGCAATATCACCGTCATCTATCGAAGGATTCTCAAAGTTTGTGTCAAATTCAATCATATTTAATTGTTCCAGAGATCGGGCGAACGAGAGCATCCAAACGGTTAATACTATTTTAGGCCTCTTGTCTGACCATCCAATCCAACAATAAACGCATATCTAGATTACTAAATCTACATCTCGCTTCAGGTTAATGCCGTATTTCGTCAAATTACAATTCATAGCTAAAACTTCAACACCGCCACTCAAAGCGGCCTCTAAAGTCGTCAGATAATCGGGATCTATTTTTTTCGCAAAACCCAAACGATTTACGGAACCCACTTGCACACAAAAAAAAAGCACGGCTCGGTGCCCCGTCGAGGCGATATATGTTAGCTCCCTTAAATGCTTTTTCCCCCTTGAAGTCGGAGCGTCAGGGAATAAGGCAAAGTGATTGCCCATGTCAAGTGAAACACTCTTCACCTCAACAAAACAATTTTGACTTTTCTTTTCCAACAAAAAATCGACTTTACTATTTTCTAATCCGTATTTTACTTCCCGTGAGATTGTTTTATAATTTGAGAGCTGTCCAATCCGGTCATTTTTCAAAGCCTCTAAAACTATTCTATTTGCCAACGCCGAATTTACTCCAGCCAAATTTCCTGAAGTCGTGGTAACTTGCTCGAGCGTTCCCGAGAGTTTTCGACGAGGATTATCTGTCAAAGAGTACCAACAATCTGATCCTTCGACCATACAATTTTTCATTGCGCCGGTATTTGGACAATGCAGAGTTATAATATCTTTACTAAGGGTTTCAACCTCAGCAAAAAAACGTTTATAGCGTTTAAGAAACACACCTTGTTGTAATGGACTCTTATATCGCAAAAGTTTGAAATCTCCACTTTCATTCTTCAGTATTTTCTAAAATAGGTGCTCGCAAGTTATTTGGGATAAAAAAACTAAAGTGTTTGTGGAAAGATAAAGGAACACATAGAAAATTTCTATGTTTTATAAATTCTTCTTGATAATTATCTCCAAGCAATCTATAACGCTGGCGGTAAAGTTAAGTGTTAATAAACAAGGATGGGTTCAGCAATGGCACTATCAAAGCATGCGGATGAGACGAATAAGTCACAAAATAATGCGATCAATACAATAAAGAGAGAGTCTGCAACCTTGACAATTCACGGGTTACCTAGATATGAGGAAAAAATCGGTGAAGAATACATGAATGAATCTCAACGAAATCACTTTCGCGCGATTCTCAAGGCATGGCGTCAAGAACTTATGGAAGAAGTAGACCGAACGGTAAATCACATGCAAGATGAGGCTGCAAATTTTCCAGACCCGGCTGACCGAGCCACTCAAGAGGAAGAGTTTAGTATAGAACTGCGAACGCGCGATCGTGAGCGCAAACTCATTAAGAAAATTGACAAGACTCTCATAAGAGTTGACGATAATGATTACGGGTTTTGTGATCAGTGCGGAGTCGATATTGGTGTTAGGCGGCTTGAGGCAAGACCAACGGCAAACTTATGCGTCGACTGTAAAACCCTTGATGAAATAAAAGAAAAACAAATTACTGGTGGTTAACCCGTCAGACTCAGCCGAATGTCACTCCCCCAGTATATAGGACGTTTTGCTCCATCCCCCTCAGGACCGCTACATTTCGGTTCTTTAGTTTGTGCGCTAGCTAGCTATCTTGACGCAAAAAAATATAACGGTTCCTGGTTACTACGAGTCGAGGATTTAGACCCACCACGCGAAGACCCGAGATACGCGTCAATAATACTGAAACAACTTGATATGCATGGCTTACATTGGGATGGAGAAATCCTGTATCAAAGTAATCGCACGGCGCATTACCAAGATATTATTGAGCACTTAAAAAAAAACAACCTCGCATATGACTGCGACTGCAATCGCAAACGAATCAAAAAAATAGGTGGGGTATATGATGGTCAATGTAGGAAAAAGACAAAGTTTAGAGGGGATGTCTCCACACGTTTGATTATTACTAAGAGCGACGAGGCAAGAATTTCTTTTAAGGATAGAGTTTTAGGTGATTTCAATCAAGATATCTACAATTGTGTGGGAGATTTCATCTTGAAGAGGCGAGACGGTTTTTTCTCATACCAGCTAGCTTCAGTTGTTGACGACGAGCTACAACAAATTACCCATATTGTTCGAGGTAATGACCTTCTTCACGCCACGCCAAGACAAAAATATCTGCAAACATGTTTACGTTACCGTAGTGTTCAGTATGCTCATTTACCTCTTATGGTCAATAATGATAACCAAAAACTTAGTAAACAAGGAAACGCACCTGCCGTAAATAATGAAAATGCTAACAAAACAATATGGTATGCGCTAAAAATACTAAATCAAAAACCGCCAAGCTATCTTTTCGGTGCTCCTTTGAATCAGATACTTTCATGGGCAGTCAAGAAGTGGGACATGTCACTAGCACCTAAACAAAATCAATGTCTTTTAAAGGCCCGAACTCTTGAGATGTTTTCTGAAGGAGCTTTATAAGATATTGGAAAGAATGTAATGTGAATTGAATGCGATGAAAAGATAAATTAAATTTCAAATGCTATTGAACTTGTAACATTATCATTGTAATCACTTGATTTTCTGTTACAGTCTAAATGCGGAGATTTTTCAAATGAAAATGGACGCGCAATATAACAATAAATAATAATAATTACTTTTGTTACTAGAAAGTGGGCGTGAGCTAGAAAACAAGCTCATGGCCTTTGGGAGGGGTCAACTTTTGGCCCCTCATTACCTATTGGTTGACGAAAAAAACAATGCCTGCAAGCGTCCCCTACGCTCGTAAATACTAAAGATTAGACCTTGTCATGCTCTACAGCGCCATAGAAAAAACTAAACATAGTAAGTTTTTGAAGAAAAATACCTCAGGAATGATCATCTATGACGGTAATCATCCCCTCTCGCCGATGCATATGAGCCCAGAGGCATGCGAAATCGTCACTAAATTGCAAAAATCTGGTTTCGATGCATTCTTTGTAGGAGGATGCGTCCGCGATGCTCTTTTAGGGTTAAATGCGAAAGATTTTGATGTTGCTACTAATGCAAATCCAAAAGAAATACAATTATTGTTCAATCGAGCTAGAATCATTGGTCGTCGATTTCAAATAGTGCATGTTCAAATAAATAGAGAAATCATTGAAGTAACCACTTTCAGATCAAATCAAAAATATCATAGTTCTAATAAATTGCGCCACCAAACTAAAACTGGAATGCTTACCAGAGATAATCTTTTTGGGAGTATTAAAGATGACGCGACCCGTCGAGATCTCTCAATTAATGCGCTTTATTATAATCCCACCGATAACAGTATTCATGATTTCCTCGGTAGTCTGTGCGATATAAAAAAAAAATATTGTAAGAATAATTGGTGATCCACCCATTCGATTTAAAGAGGATCCAGTGAGACTCCTCAGGGTAATAAGATTTTCCACAAAGTTAAACTTTAAAATTGATGCAAAAACTGCTGCGCCCATGTATAGACTGGCTAAAACTTTGCAACAAGTATCTGCCCCTCGGCTGTTCGAGGAATGCTTAAAGCTTTTTTTAAATGGCCACGCCGTTGCGAACTACAAGCTCTTAAACAAATATAATTTTATGTTCTATTTAATGCCCTGCTTAACACAACTCACAATCTCAAAAGATCGTGCCAAACGGCTGGTTTCTAATATACTAACCAATACAGATCAAAGAGTTCGTTCTGGTAAATCCGTAACGCCGTCATTTACTTACGCTGCCTTAATGTGGCCCACCGTGCAAAAAGAATCAATAAAATACCTAAAAAGTGGCAAATCTGCCTACATGGCACAAAAGCGTGCGGCTGATGAGGTCATCTCTAAACAGATACAAATTATCGCTATTCCTAAGCGCTACACTAGTGCGATAAGAGAAATTTGGCAATTACAGCTATTACTGCAAAAAAAAGAAGGGGCAGCGCGTCTTATGAGTAACCCACGGTTCAGAGCCGCTTACGATTTACTCATTTTACGGGAGTATTCTGGTGAATCTTTAGACGGAACAGGAATGTGGTGGACAAAATATCAGGAACAACATCGTCCAACCAAATTCAAGACACAAAAAGTAAGACCTTACAAAAAATCGAAGCGACAGAAGTACTTTTTACCAAAAATAGAGGGTGACTTTTAATGTCAACAGCTTTTATTGCTCTTGGTAGTAATCTCTGTAATCCCGAATCACAAGTCGAAAAAGCGTTATGTTCGATTGACACCCATGACGCAATAAAACTTGAAAAGGTATCCGCATTTTATGAAAGTCTAGCCGTCGGCCCGGGCTTTCAACCCAACTACTGTAATGCAGTCGCGAAAATAACTACACCTCTTACTGCACAAAAACTCCTTGAAGCATTACAAAAAGTGGAGAAACATCAGGGGAGACAACGGGGAAAGAAATGGGCAGCAAGGACACTTGACTTAGACATTTTGATGTATGACGAATTAGTCATCACACGCGGAGAGTTATTACTTCCCCATCCAAGAATGCATCAAAGGGCTTTTGTGCTTAAACCACTTAGTGATCTATTAACGAAAAATTATATTATCAATAATGAATCTATCGCCTCGCTCTTGGAGAAATGTAAAGACCAGAGTAAAGTAAAATACATTCGTCGTTATGAGTTAAAGACTCGGAGATCTTTTTGAAATCCAAGATCGGACAATCAGAACAAATTAACTCGAGTAAAGTTTCTCTCCCAAACTATATCGTGATCGAGGGTCCTATAGGGATCGGCAAAACCACATTAACTCTGCAGCTGGCTCGCGAATTTGGCACCGAAACCTTATTAGAAGACTCTAGTGTAAATCCGTTTCTCGAGGACTTCTACAAAGATAGAGTAAGCTCTGCTCTACCAACGCAACTCTACTTCCTTTTTCAACGTCTCCAACAGCTTCAAGAAATGCGTCAAGTGGACATTTTTAAAAAAATATTTATAAGCGATTTTTTTATCCAGAAAGATCCGTTATTTGCTGGAGTGAATTTGAACAATCACGAGTATCACCTCTATCAACAAGTTTTCTCAAATGTTATCAGAGATTTACCAAAACCCGATTTGGTAGTTTATTTGCAAGCATCCACAAAAACACTGTTTAATCGAGTAAAAAAGCGAGGGAGAGTTATTGAAAAAGAAGTGGAATTTGAATATTTAGAAGAAATCAATGATGCTTACACTCAATATTTTTATCATTATGCTGAAACACCGCTGCTAATAGTAAATACCGATCGGGTAGATTTCGCGGAAAATAAATCAGACTTTTTTAGTCTTGCTCAACTAATTAGTAAAATAAAAAAAGGTCGCCATTACTATAACCCGATGCCACTCAATTAACATTTTGATTGGAGGATTTATATTAGCCTTGTGATTTTCAGATAAACTTAGTACCTTAAAACAATACTACTTGTCGCTAGGTTTCTTCAGATGATTTCAATCACTGACTTAAAAAGAATGAAAATTCGGGGAGAAAAATTCACCGCGCTCACAGCTTATGATTATAGTTTCGCTAAAATCATAGAAAGAGCAGGTATTGAAATCATCTTAATTGGCGATTCATTGGGCAATGTATGTCAGGGACACGACACAACAATTCCAGTATCTATTGATGATATGGTCTACCACACTGGGTCCGTAGCCCGAGGAGCGAAAGAAGTTTTCCTCATAGCGGATATGCCATTCATGTCCTATAAAACTACCCATAACGCTCTGAAAAATGCTGCTATATTAATGCAAAGCGGGGCAAAAATGGTGAAGCTTGAGGGCGGCCAGTGGTTATCCGAAACTATCTATCAATTGTCTGAACGCGGTATTCCAGTGTGCGGTCACTTAGGATTAATGCCGCAATCAGTCCATCAACTTGGAGGATATGCGATACAAGGAGCTAATTCAAAAGCTGCCGACAAAATTGTTAAAGACGCCAAAATGTTAGAGCAAGCAGGGGCACAGTTGTTGGTCGTAGAATGTATTCCCTCAAGCCTGAGTGCGTTAATCACAAAAAATCTTAAAATACCTGTGATCGGCATCGGAGCCGGACCCTCGACTGATGCACAAATACTTGTTCTCTATGACATCCTCGGAATTTCAGCTCAAATACCGAAGTTTTCTAGAAATTTTTTGCTTGACAATAACTCTATTTTATCCGCAATTCAAAGTTACGCATCGGCTGTTCGCGACTCGACATTTCCAACTTCAGAACACTATGTACCTTGACATGGTCAAAAAAAATAAAGCTACCCCTCCCGCAATTCACCCAAGCCCATTCAGAATGATAATTGTAAGCTGAACTTTTTTTATCAACAAAGAAATCGACGACAACATGCTTGTAGGCAACCCTTCGATAAAGATTACTCAGCTTGCTTCTCTTTTCTAACATATAAGACTAAATTGTGGTCTACTAATTCGTAACCATGCTTTTTAACGATTTTTTTCTGTATTTCTTCTAACTCAGGATCGTGGAACTCTATCACTCTTCCCGTTTCCGCGCACACCATATGATCATGGTGGTCGCCTCTATCCAACTCGTAAACGGCGGGACCATTGTCAAAATTATGTCTATTCACCAAACGAGCACTCTCAAATTGCGCTAAAACTCTATATACAGTGGCGATTCCAACGTCCTCCTCAGCATCAATGAGCCTAAGATATATATCCTCCGCAGTCATATGAAGCTCTGATTGCTCTAGTATTTGAAGTATCTTTACTCGAGGCAAAGTCACTTTAAGTCCCGCTTTCTTCAACTCTTTATCACTAGTATTCATTTTTAAGCTTCAAACAAGTGTTAAATTAATTTATAGTCTTCGGCATGAAAGTGTCTAATAATCCGAAATGAAATCCATCACTGCTATTATAGTACCTATGTGCTTAGCTTTTGTCCTCTTTTCGTGCAGTACATCACAATTTCCTAGCGTTCACAAAGTTTCGATTCAACAAGGAAATCTTGTAACGCAAGAAATGATAAACCAACTAGAACCTGGGATGACAAAAGAGCAAGTGAAGTTCATCTTAGGGACACCGCTAATCAAAGATAGCTTTAACCAAAATCATTGGGTATACCTATATAATCTTATGGATCCTCGGTTTCAAATAAAAGAAAAACGTTTAGAGGTATATTTTAACACACAAGGCAAGCTAAGTTTGCTCCGAGGAGATTACCATCCCAGTGATGCCAAGCTCACCACTAGTCCTTAATACCCGATGAAAAAGTGAGTGGCACGGAGTCCCAACTGGCAAATACTAAAATATCTCTGACCAAATACATTGACAACCGCTTATCGTTGCGTCTTACGCCTCAAAAAAACAGCTAAACAATAAAGGCTGTCAGCTTACTTATAATCCAGTGGTCTCCTTCCCAACACTCATCACAACGAAGATTATGATTTCAACATAATCTATCCAATATCCAAGTAAATTTGCATGACGATTAGTAAAGTCTATTCACTTCAAATATAAAAAATCAGCTCGTCGACAGATCATATCAACCAGATCAATTATGATATTTGTCAGCAATTTTGAAGCCAGCGCATGTAATGCAAAGCTTTTAAACTCATAGTCCAGCTCGAAGGATACCTTAGAAGCCGACTCATTTACCTCACTAAACGTCCAACGTCCATCCAAGACATTAAATGGGCCCTCTTCCAAAACCATATCAATTCCAAGAGGAGGATTAAGCTTGTTTCTCGTCAACACATTAAAATTTACTCCCGCTTTTTTTAAATCCAACCGAGCCAACATTTCTTGACTATTACTTTTTATGACTTCCGCCGAAGAACAATACGTGACGAATTCGGGATATCGTTCCACATCATTGACTAAATCGTACATTTTCTTAGCTGAATGTTTTACTACTAAAGAGCGCTTAATTCGTGTCACATTTACACCGAAGAAAATTTATCATAAATACCCATGGCAAAAATTATTAGCACAGCAATTGGAGCAAGATAACGCAACAGCCATAACCAGTAGGCAAGATATTTAATTTTTAAATCAGACATTTGCACCCTTACGAGGTCATCCCGCATTATGAAACCGACAAAAATGGCAATCGCAAAGCCGCTGAGCGGCAACATAATATTTGCAGTCAAAAAGTCTAGTGCATCGAAAAACGTGAGTCCGGCAACTTTTATATCTTTGGCAATATTAAAGGACAAAACCGTCCCAATTCCCAATGTCCAAACTAGCGAGGATAAAATCACACATGCTCTTTGGCGAGAGATTGTTTTTTCTTCTATTAACCAAGCCACCGCGGGTTCCAGTAAAGAAATTGCTGAACTCCAAGCTGCAATAACCACCAGAAAAAAGAACAAAATACCCAAAATTTGCCCACCAGCCATATTACCAAAGGCGACTGGTAAACTAATAAACATTAATCCAGGGCCCGCACTTGGTTCGATTCCTGGAGTAGCAAAAACAATTGAGAAAATCATTAAGCCTGCAATAATGGCAACTGCACTATCTAAAATAGCCACTACTAGAACCGTTCTACCGATACTCGCTTCGGCCGGCATATAGGCTCCATATGCCATTATCGCACCCATACCGATGCTCAAAGTAAAAAAAGCAAGACCCATTGCCTCAAGAACTGCCCTCCAGGTAATCGAGGCAAAATCAAATGCAAATAAAAATTTCCATGCCGAAAAAAAGTCCCCCTTCAAAACAGCAAGTAACATCATCACGATCAACAGAATAAACAAAATGGGCATTAAAATAGTGATTGCTCTTCCCAATCCCTTTTGGACACCGGCGGCCACGACAAAAAAACATAACGCAAGGAAAGTACTCTGCCACAAAATTAAGCGAAGTGGATCACTTACCAAATTGGAAAATAAAAGCACCGCCTCATCACCACTAACTTCAAAGAGAGCGCCCTTCACAGTTAGTATCAAGTAATCCATCGCCCAACCAGCAATCACAGCATAGAAGGACAAAATCAAAAGAGCAGAAAAAATACCGACCCACCCAATGTACCGCCAAGCAGAGCGACTTTCACTTGCAACAACGGCATGGTCCATTGCGTTAATGGGACTTTTACGCGCTGCTCTACCCAGAAGAACTTCAGCCATCATGACCGGCACTCCAATAAGTAAAATACAAACCAAGTAAATTAGTACAAAAGCTCCCCCGCCAAACGTTCCCGCAACGTAAGGAAATTTCCAAAGATTTCCAAGACCAACAGCTGAGCCAGTAGCAGCAAGTATAAAAGTCCAACGACCACTCCAAATTCCATGCATACTCTTTGGTTGAACATCCATTTCTTTTCCTGAGCAAAACTGTGTTAATGATTTGCTTACAAAATATTCGAATATCTCAGTAAAAAATACTGACCATATCGACATAACATGAGATTTATATTCCCATACCCAGACTGAAAGATACAAAGGTAAAAACAATGACAATGGTATCCCTCAGAGTATAATTACGCAATGTCGAAACAAAAAGTAAAAAGACTGTCTAAAACCATAGCCCTTAATAAGAAGAGTAGACACGAATATTTTATTGGAAAAAAATATGAAGCAGGGATCGCCTTGCTCGGTTGGGAAGTGAAGAGTCTCCGAGCAGGTAGAATCTCCCTTTCAGAAAGTTATATTCATGTCAAAAATTACCAAGCATGGTTGATCGGAACATTAATTACGCCGTTATCAACAACTTCAACAACTTATATGATTGAACCCGCCCGTCAGAGAAAATTGTTGCTTAGTCGCAAAGAATTGTATGATCTGCAAGCTCAAATTAACCAGAAAGGTTTCACATGTATCTGTATTGCCATTTATTGGAAGCACCACCTTGTAAAGTGTGAAATAGCATTAGCCAAAGGTAAAGCACTATATGACAAGCGGATCGATGATAAAAAGCGAGATTGGGGAATTCAAAGACAGCGGCTTTTGCGGACTTCAAACTAAAAATAATTAACCAGAGACGATCGCTACAAAAAACGATAGCACCATCATCACCACTGTGCTTCGATGCACCGATAGTGTGATCTTATTGCAATCGGTTTAAAGCTGAGACTCTGATTATTTTGCCGGAATACGTGTTTACACCACCAAAGAATTCGATTTACACACTGATTAGCTTTTTTAGGGACATCTTGACCGAAGCCAACTGAATTACAGGTTTCGCCTTTATACACGGCGCTACCTTTAATTACACGGAAAGCAAGTCACCAGTCTTTCCAGCTGTCCGTTCAAAAAGGGAATCGGAACCGTTTTTTGTATCTGGCATGATGCAAGAAAGTTTTTGCCCTAAAAGTTTTTCAATTGGTTCGAGCAAAAATGCGTCATCCTCACACGCAAAACTTATAGAAACACCTGAGTGTCCTGCTCTTCCAGTGCGACCGATGCGATGGATATAGTCCTGTGGTTCTTCAGGTAAAGTATAGTTAATGACGTGACTAACATCATCTACATGTATGCCGCGTCCAGCAACATCTGTAGCTACCAATATCCTGATCGACCCACTTTTGAAAGAATCTAGTGTCTTCAGCCGCCGAGCCTGCGGCACATCACCGGACAGAATACCCACTTTGAAACCTTTCTTGCGTAATTTATGATGGAGATCTCTACAAATATCCCTTCTATTCGCAAAAATCATCACACTCTCCACTTTCTTTTGACTTAAAATCTGTTTGAGCAGAGCAAATTTTTCAACAGCAGTTGTAATATATACTTTTTGAAGCACTGTATCAGTAGTCACTTTCTCAGCGCCTAGTTCAAGTAATACCGGTTGTTCAGTCCATTGTCCAGCCAATCGAATAACATCGTCGGAAAAAGTTGCGGAAAATAATAGTGTTTGCCGATCCTCTTTGCGCGGAGTCAACCGCACTATTCTCCTTACCTGAGGAATGAAACCCATATCAAGCATTCTATCAGCTTCGTCAATCACAAGAATCTCTATCTGATCCAAATGTATGTCTTGGTTATTTGCGAAATCTAATAAACGTCCCGGTGTGCCCACAAGAATATCACAGTGTTCTGATTCTATTTGTTTGAGTTGCTTAGCATAATCCAGTCCGCCAACAAGAGCATGAACTTTGATGTCGGTGAATCGTGTAAGTTTTAACGCATCTTCGGCTATCTGTAACGCAAGCTCCCGAGTCGGAGCCAAAACCAAAGCACGTACATCTCCAATATAACGCTGCCCTTCAACCGCGTAATTAATTAAATCATTCACGATACTAATTAAAAAAGCTGCCGTCTTGCCAGTTCCAGTTTGTGCTCGACCAACGATATCGTGGCCGTTAAGGGAATATGGCAAAGATTCTGATTGGATTGGTGTACAATACTGGAACTGCAATGCCGCCAAGCCCCGCATCAAATCTAATGGAAGCGAAAAATCATGAAAGCGAACTTTATTCGCACTTGGTTCAACGACAAACTGATCTAATGACCAAGCTGACTCAGCTCGAGCCTGTCCTTGAGATTTCCCAGGCGCCGCACGTTTTTCTCGATTGAGCTCATGCTTCGCCTTATCCGGCTGTGCGGTCAAATTATTTTCTCACCATCTGCTTAGAATTTTTAATTGTATCATTTTTGTGAAAATATGTTTTAAACGTTCCAACACCAGTGTATATAGCTAATATTTCTACTTTAAAAGCATTTGAAGCACCCAAGCGTGATGCGCTCCCGATGGTTTAAATCCGAATATGTCGAAACTTCTCCATACCCCAGAGACAAAAATAATTTTCGAACCTCAGCACCCTGATCACACCCGTGCTCCAATATGAGCCAACCACCATGATGCAAAAATTTAGGTGACTGGGAAATAATATAACGCAAACTATCCAACCCATCGACACCAGAAACAAGTGCCTCCTTGGGTTCAAACCGGACTCCATCTCCGTCAAGCTTATCATCGCCTATTGCCACATATGGAGGATTACTTACAATTAAGTGAAAACGACGTGTACTTAATGGACTAAACCAATCACCCGCTATGAAATCAACATTTTTAAGCCTCAAACGAGAGCCATTTGATTTTGCTAAAGTCAACGCTCTAGGATTTTTTTCAATCGCAACTATGTTCCAATTCTCTCGTTCGCTAGCCAAAGCTAAAGCAATTGAGCCACTGCCAGTGCCCAAATCAAGCGCCGAAGCTTGTGCTACAGTACCTTTATCCAAGGCGATCTCCACGAGCAGCTCTGTCTCAGGGCGAGGTATCAAGGTGTGTGAATTAACTTTCAGAACCAACGACCAAAATCCTTGTTCTCCGGTTAAGTAGGCGATCGGTTCTCCCATTAATCGGCGAGCAAACAATAACTCAAAATTTTTCAATTCATTAGATGTAATTTCCGCACAAGGCCAAGTATATAGGAAGCTAGTATCACGCTTTATGGTGCTACAAATAATTCTTTGCGTGTCCAAAACTGGCGAATCACTTATTTTTTCTAGCTCAGAGGCTCGCTTCAATAAATCTGAGATTAATGTCAAAAGAAAACTACCTATTCCGCAATTTTTGATAATTGTGATGCTTGAAAATCATTTGTAAGCTCTTGCACTATCTCCTCCAAATCGCCTTCGACTATTTCGAGAAGCTTATATAGAGTTAAATTGATACGGTGATCAGTAAGTCGCCCCTGAGGGAAATTATATGTTCGGATGCGCTCAGAACGATCACCGCTTCCTACCAAAATACGTCGTTTTTCATCTTCCTCACGAATGAGTGCATCATTTTGAGCAGCACTTAAACGTGCCTGAAGTACTGCCATTGCTTTAGCACGGTTCTTATGCTGTGACCTTTCGTCCTGACATTCAACCACGAAACCTGTCGGTATATGAGTCAGTCGAATCGCTGAGTCAGTTTTATTCACATGCTGTCCGCCCGAACCGGAGGCTCTAAATGTATCAATCCGAAGGTCTGACTTGCTGATTTCAACTGCGTCTCGTTCATCTGGCTCTGCAAGGATCGCCACCGTGCATGTCGAGGTATGAACTCTACCCTGTGACTCAGTTTCAGGCACCCTTTGAACCCTGTGCGCGCCTGACTCAAATTTCAATTTAGAATAAACATCCTTGCCACTAATTCGTGCTATTACTTCTTTAAAACCACCGTGATCTCCCTCATGAGAACTCACTATTTCGACCTTCCAACGGCGACGCTCAGAATATTTGCTATACATCCTAAAAAGATCTCCCGAGAAAATCGCTGCCTCATCACCTCCAGCACCCGCACGAATTTCTAAAAACACATTCTTGTCATCATTTGGATCCTTTGAGAGTAAAGATTGTTGCAGATCAATTTCCAACCTCTTCAGACTTTTCTCACTGATTCGCAACTCTTCTTGCGCCAACTCACGGATACCTGAATCAGGATCTTGCAACATATTGTTCAAACCCTGCACTTCATCCAAGACCTTGGAATAGTTTTTGTATGATGTCACCACTGGATTCAACTCAGCATATTCTTTTGAAAAAAGCCTTAATGTGTCTGGCTCGGTAAGGGTTCTTTTATCACTCAATAGCGCTGATAACTCATCAAAACGATCACAGAGACCCTCCAATTTGGCAGCGATTGACTCTTTCATCACAAACCTATTGCTCTGAATTTGATGACGAGGATAACGCAAGATTTAAGCATCTTTAGGTCACTCAGCAGTCAATCCAAACAAGTCCTTGGTCGCGTGTATGGTATCGTCGCGACCTTCCTCACTGGCCAACTTAAGCCGAGTAGTGGGCTTATGCATCAATTTATTTGTCAAATTACGAGCGAGCGTATTAATAACCTCCTCTGAATCTTGACCGCGCCTGAGAGACGAAAGAGCCTTTTCAACTTCCATATCGCGAAGTATTTCTATACTTTTACGAAATGCTCTTATAGTATCCACAGCATTCAGCGCTCTTTGGTGCCGAGCCCAGTTTTTGATCTCTTGCTCGATGATGACATCAGCGGCATCAGCTGCCGAGCGTCTCGATGACAAACCATCCTGAACAACGTTAGTCAAATCATCAACGTTATATAGATAAACATCGGACATTTGATTGACCTGCGGCTCTATATCCCGAGGCACTGCCAAATCAATCAACAACATTGGTTTTTTTCTGCGCTTTTTAATAGCATCCTCTACAGCACCTTTTCCTAAAATAGGCAATTGGCTGGCAGTGGATGAAATCAGAATATCCGCTTTATGCAAATATTGGGGAATATCGGAGAGCAAAATAATTTTAGAGGCGAAATTTTTAACCACGTCCCTTGCTCGGCTGAGAGTTCTGTTAGCAACAATAATTTCACCCATTCCTTGATCGCCAAGGTGCCTAGCAACAAGCTCAATTGTTTCGCCTGCGCCAATGAGAAGCGTAGTTTTAGACTCGAAATCGGAGAAAATTTGTCGTGCTAACCGGACAGATGCGTAAGCTACCGATACCGGACTCTGGCCTATAGCCGTCTCGGTGCGAATTCGTTTGACGGTGGAAAAGACGTGTTGGAAGGCCTGATTTAAACTGGACGAAACTGTCCCAGCTTCCCGACCCACCGAATAAGCAGACTTGATTTGCCCGAAAATCTGCGGCTCACCCAACACCATTGAATCCAATCCACTTGACACCAAAATGAGATGTCTCAGTGCTTGCAAGTCTCTATAGCAGTAAAAAGCATCTCTAAGCTTATCAAACTGCAGATTTCGGTTTCTTGATAACCAACGCAAGACATCATAATCGGAAACGTTACCCACACCATATAACTCAGTGCGATTACAGGTCGATAATATTGCGGCCTCTTTAAGTCCAGTCTCGCGTAAAGCCAAGTGTAACGCCTCTATGATTTCCTCGGGAGAAAAATGGGCTTGCTCGCGTGTCTCGATAATCGCCGATTTGTGATTGACACCAAAAACTAAGATGAGCACTTCCCCTTTCTTCAAAACCTGATCTTGCAAGTCATATTACGAAATCACAAAATCTATCCTTCCTAAACGATTATAGCTTGGAGAACTAAACCATGTAGAAATTTTTTTACCATACCGATAGGTGTGTACGGCCGCCGCAGTATTCAAGTTTCGTTATCGTAATATGTTTTGTCCGTTGTCTTAACTTCAAATAACCGTGACAATACCCATATGCCAAAATTTGTCACTATGTTATTTAACGTGTTTTTATTTGTTCCTGCTCTGCATGGATGTTCTCATGTTTTGACTTCGACCCAAACCGACAATTACGCTAACAGTTTTCGAGCTCAGCCGGCGCTCAAAAAGACTAAATATGAAAAAATCAAACCTTTCGATGAAGAGACGTTATACCAATTACTCGTGGCTGACATCGCATTGATTCGCGGCCAATACCCCACCGCTTTATCTAAATACATATCACAAGCAAAATATACTCGTGATGAGGCTGTAACAGAAATTGCATTTGGAATAGCGCAGTATGCCCAAGATGGTAAATCATCCTACGAAATGGCCGCACTATGGCTAGATATAAACCCCCAAAAAAACGATGCATATCGCGCAATGCTTCAAGCATATTCTATTCTCGAAAATGCACTAAAAGCACTACCCTACGCCGCTTGGCTCTACAAAAAAGAGGATGACGATAGTGTATTTTTAGCGATTACGACTATCGCAGAGGGTAGAAAAAAATCACAGATAAAACCATTAATAAAGGCATATAGAGAAATTGATCTGCCGGCTGAAAAGAAAATAACAAGCGAACTAGCTGTGGCCATGCTATTGAGAGAGGATGGTGAACTAGTTGAGGCGAAAAAAGTTATAGTAAATTATATTACTAAGAGACCAGATGACGTAAGAGGACGACAGGTCTTAGCACAAATACTTCACCAACAAAAACAAACTGAAGACGCTATTCTGGTGATTCAGGAGGCTTTACAAAGTTTTCCAGAAAGCCAAAAACTGCGTCTCCAGTATGCGCGTTTACTTACTACCGTTGATCGCTCCAAAGGCTTACGCCAATTTGAACTCTTGCAAGAAAGTACCCTGCACAGCGAGGAAGTTAACTTTCTATTAGCACTACTGTATATCGAGGACAACAAACACGAGAAGGCTGAGAAGCTCTTAAATCAATTGACACTGAGTTACCGTTATTCTTTAGATTCTCATTACTACCTCGGTTACATACACGATAAAACCAACAACTACGAGAGAGCAATTTTTAATTATAAAAAAGTGCTAGAAGGAAGCAACTTCTTAGCCGCCACCTCACGTGTTTTTGAATTACTAATACAAACAAGTAGCCTCGTTAACGCCAAAAATCATCTCAATATACTTCGTTCCGCACTTCCTGAACGAAGTAAAGAATTATTTGAGTTAGAATCTAATATATTAATAAAAATTAAACAGCCTGCAAATGCACTTAAAGTTCTTGCAGAAGGTATAGAAAGTCATCCTGATGACACTGACTTACTCTATGCGAGAGCAATGTTAGCAGAGCAACAAGGTGATTTTTCGTTAGCTGAATCTGACTTACTAAAAATTATTTCGCGTGATGCAGATAATGTTTCTGCGCTTAATGCCCTTGGATATACGATGTTATTAAACACCGATCGTTTAGATGAGGCATTCAATTTTATTAAGCGAGCTTATATTTTAAAACCAGATAGCCCCGCAATTATTGATAGCATGGGATGGGCATTGTTCAAACGAGGAGAAATGATAGAGGCCCTTGACTTTTTAAAGCGGGCCATGGAAAAAATGCCAGATCCTGAAATCGCAGCGCACCTTGGTGAAATTTATTGGACTCTAGGTGATGAGGTAAAAGCAATAAAAACTTGGAATCAAGGATTGAAAAGGGTCCCTAACGCAGTGCAAATCATTAGTACAATGAAACGCTTGGGGATCTCGTTACAGAAGCGAAACGACAATTGATTAAAATAGTCCTATTTGTAATCACCACTGTTTTTTTTGGCTGTGGCACCGTCCCACAACCTCACGACCCTAGCGACGCAAACAATTGGATAATACATAGGGCGTCAGTATCGCCTTATGACCGATGGCAGGCTTTCGCTAAGATAGCGATACAAACCCCACAATATTCTGGATCGGTGCGGCTTGATTGGAAACAAATAAATAATGACTTCTCAATCATATTATCAGGCCCTCTAGGCATTCAAAATGTCTTGTTGACCGGCGACAATGACGAAGCAATTTTACAGTACAATGGGGAAAGAAAAGTGGGATCGCCAAGTGAACTAGTAAACGATATCGTTGGCATTCCTTTCAAATTTGATGTCTTAACGTATTGGCTTCGGGGGATTCCCTCTCCACATTTAATACAAACAAACTTGCTTACTTACCCTGACGGACAAGCATACAAGTTTGAACAAGCTGGATGGTCACTAAAATTTGAGAATTATAAACCCACTCCATTCGGAAGTTTACCGCGAAAAATTTTAGGATACAAAAATGAACAATCATTTAAATTGGTTGTAACAAAATGGTCAAAAATAAAAATCTAATAATGATAAATAATAAGCGGTCTCTTAAACTCCCATCTCCGGCAAAACTTAACCTTTTCTTGAACATCTTGAATCGTCGGCGCGATGGATATCACAATATACAAACAATATTTCATTTGCTAAACACTGGCGATTTCATCACGCTTCATTTTCGAGCAGATAAAAAAATCATATTAAACTTCAAAGATAATGAAATAAAACTAGAAGATAACATAGTGTTACACGCCGCTAAAATGCTTCAGAGCACCACCGGCGTCTCCTCAGGATGTGAGATATTACTTCAAAAAAATATCCCAATTGGAGCCGGTTTAGGTGGTGGAAGCAGTAACGCCGCAACTACTTTAATTGGACTAAACTTACTTTGGAATTGCAAACTAAACACAGATCAACTTGCAAATATCGGAAAAAACCTCGGCGCTGATGTGCCTGTATTCGTGCGAGGGAATAGTGCGTCGGCCGAAGGGGTTGGAGATATACTGAGTCCAATTTTCCTCCCTGATATTTGGTATTTAATAATAGTGCCTAATTTACACATTTCTACGAGAAGAATATTTTCACATCCCGAATTGACAAGAAACTCCCCACCGATCAAAATATCGGCGCTAGACGCAACTCAGATAACTACTGGGCTTTTATGTGGAAATGATTGTCAGGGCGTTGTAGAAAACCTACACATTGAAGTGAAAGAAGTGGTGGAGTGGTTGAAAACGTTTGGTACTCCCCGCTTGACGGGAACTGGTTCAGGCGTTTTTTGTGGTTTCCAATTTCGTGTCAGCGCTGAGAGAGTCCAGCAACAGGTGCCAAGTGAGTGGAGATCGTTCGTCGCTAAAGGCGTAAACCGCTCTATTCTTTATAAGAAACTGGAGAATATCATTTAGCTCAATCATGATTTAAATGGGGCGTCGCCAAGTGGTTAAGGCAACGGGTTTTGATCCCGTCATTCGGAGGTTCGACTCCTCCCGCCCCAGCCAAAAATATCGAAGCTGTTTTTAATATGCAAAATAGGAAAGTTTCTGTGTCAAGACTGATGGTTTTTTCGGGAAACGCCAATATAGAACTGGCAAAGGAAGTTGGAAAATCTCTTGGTGTTGCCATAAGCGAAGCCGTGGTGTCTCTGTTTTCGGATGGAGAAATTAATGTTGAGATACGCGAAAATGTAAGAGGTCAAGACGTCTTTGTCGTGCAGCCCACATGTTCACCAACCAACAGGCATGTCATGGAGTTGGTTTTAATGATTGATGCTTTAAGACGTGCTTCCGCCGGTCGCATTACGGCGGTAGTGCCATATTTTGGTTACGCTCGTCAAGATCGAAGGGTGCGATCTATTCGAGTACCGATAAGTGCAAAAGTAGTGGCTGATATTTTATCGAATGCTGGAGTAGATCGTGTCTTGACTGTTGATTTACACGCAGAACAAATCCAAGGGTTCTTTAATTGCACTGTAGACAACGTCTACGGCGCTCCAGTTCTTCTCGCCGACATTCAGCGACGGAACCACTCAAGCCTTCATGTTGTGTCGCCAGATATCGGTGGAGTGGTGCGCGCTAGAGCTGTTGCGAAGCAATTGAGTTGTGACCTCGCAATCATAGACAAAAGAAGAACGGTAGCGAATCAATCAGAAACTATGAATTTAATCGGTGAAGTTACGGACAAAACATGCGTGCTTGTTGATGATATTGTAGACACCGCCGGTACCCTGTGTAAGGCGGCAGAAACGCTTAAGGATCACGGAGCGGCTCGTGTCGTTGCTTATGCGACACATGCTGTGTTGAGCGGTGACGCCATCGATAACATTCTAAATTCAAAATTGGATGAATTAGTGGTGACCAACAGCATACCTCTCTCTAAAGAAGCGAGAAATTGTAATAATATTAGAGTTTTGCCTCTAGGCCCCCTACTTGCGGAAACAATACGTCGCATAAGCAATGAAGAATCAATCAGTGCTATGTTCTTATAGTTGGTGAAAAAATAGTCATCATTAGATAGTTACATGATTCACTTCAGGTTGTCGTGAAACCAGAAACATAAAAATCAAGGAGAGTAGTTATGTCTAATCAATTTGCTTTGTCAGCGAGAAAGCGTGATCTATTTGGAAAAGGAGAAGTTCGGCGGATGCGTCGTTTAAATGGTGAAATTCCAGCTGTAATTTATGGTGGCAAAATAAATCCACAATCCATTAGCTTGATACACAAAGATGTGATGAAAGCTTTAGAAAATGAGTCTTTCTATGCCCATATTATTCATTTAAAAATAGATGGCAAGGATGAAGAAGTCGTTGTGAAAGACATTCAGCGACATCCGGCCAAGGCTACCGTTTTACACATGGACTTTCTCCGAATAAACAAATCGACGTCCCTCACCATTAAAATTCCATTACACTTTTTAAATGAGGACATATGTGTTGGTGTGAAGAAACAAGGCGGAATTATTTCACATACTATGAGCGAACTAGAGGTAAGGTGCTTGCCCAAAAATCTCCCAGAGAATATCGAAGTTGATTTGTCAAATCTTGCGGTTGGCGAAACGCTCCACATCTCAGACATAAATTTGCCAAAAGGGGTGGAGAGCGCTGCTCTAACCAAAGGTCACGGATACGATCTGCCTGTCGCTGTAGTTAACAAATCCAAAGGAACCGCTGCCACTACGGATTCAAGCGAAGGCGAAAACGATAATAAAATCTGAGGCATTGGTATATTTGACTACGCTTATTTAAATTGTTAAATCCGATCAAAATGATAGTTGGATTACGCAACTCTGGTCCGGAGTATGAGGGGACTAGACACAATGCAGGCTATGATTTACTCAAAATTATTGCCGCTAGCGTTAATGTGCATCTAAAACGTGAAAGTAAGTTTCTAGGTGATTCGGCAAAGATGGTCTTAGAGAGCCAAGAAGTTCGTTTGCTTGCTCCAACTACTTTTATGAACGTAAGCGGTCAATCTGTCGCGTTATTTTGTAATTTTTATCAAATTACTCCCGCTGAAATATTGGTTATCCATGATGACCTTGATCTCTTGCCTGGTGTGGTACGGTTTAAATTGGGTGGTGGTCACGGTGGTCATAACGGTCTCCGTAATATCATTCAACGACTCAATAACTGCAGCGATTTTGCGCGAATTCGGATTGGTATTGGGCATCCTGGAAACTCCAAATTAGTAAGTAACTATGTTCTGCAAAGGGCTTTGACCGAGGAAAAAACGGCGATTGAGGGCAATTTCAGTAGGATTCTAACTTGGCTGCCGTATGCCGTTTCTGGTAACTGGGAACGCGCTATGACTGGTCTGCACAGTCATCAAAAACTCGATAGAGAGGAATAATAAAATGGGTTTCAACTGTGGAATCATTGGCTTACCTAATGTTGGAAAATCAACGTTATTCAATGCACTAACGCAGGCCGGAGTCGGTGCTGAAAATTTTCCCTTCTGCACAATAGAACCAAATAACGGCGTTGTAGCAATACCAGATCCGAGACAAAAAAATATCGCAGAGATTGTTAAACCAGATAAGTTGATACCCACAATCATGGAGTTTGTGGATATTGCTGGTCTAGTCGCGGGTGCTTCAAGTGGTGAGGGGTTAGGCAATAGATTTCTCTCAAATATAAGAGAAACCGATGCCATAGCTCACGTGGTACGATGCTTTGATGATGAGAATATAATCCATGTAGAAAATAAAATTAATCCTAAAAATGACATAGATATAATCAACACCGAGCTTGCTTTAGCTGATTTAGAGACACTGGAAAAAGCATCGACTCGCTTAAAAAAACTGGTCAAGGGTAGAGACAATGAATCAATGGCTCTTGCTGATGTCTTGAAGACCGTGCAACCTCACCTTAATGACGCCCAGCCACTTCGTAGTCTGGGCCTAAATGAGCATCAATTGAAGCTACTTAGACCGCTTCACTTCCTTACCCTCAAACCGACAATGTATATCGCAAATGTAAATGATGAGGATTTAAAGGAAAATGTTCATCTACATACTGTAAATGAAGTTGCAAAATCAGAAGGCGCTATGGTTCTGCCAATCTGTAATAAACTAGAATCGGAAATGTCTGAATTAGACCAAGATGAAATAGAAGAGTTCCTCTTAGAAATGGGATTAACGGAACCGGGATTGCATAGAGTAATTAGGGCTGGGTACTCTCTGCTGGGTCTCCATACATTTTTTACGGCGGGACCTAAAGAGGTTCGTGCCTGGACCATTCCAATTGGATTCACCGCACCCAATGCTGCTGGAAAGATACATACCGATTTTGAGAAAGGTTTCATTCGCGCCGAGACCGTGGGCTATGAGGACTTTATTCGCTGCAATGGTGAACAAGGTGCTAAAGACATTGGTAGATGGAGACTAGAGGGAAAAGACTACGTTGTTCAAGATGGAGACATAATCCATTTCCGATTCAACGTCTAGATTTTTAAATGTATGAGTTTCTTGAGCTTGAAACTTGACAATTAAGCCTATGCTGTCCAAAATCCACGCCCGATAAAGTACTCGTGTTTACATTTTTTATATAGTGGCTACGTAGCTCAGCTGGTTAGAGCACAGCATTCATAATGCTGGGGTCGCTGGTTCAAGTCCAGCCGTAGCTACCATATTTTTCAATGACTTAGCTATAACCCTGAAAACAATCATACATGATGCACTGCATATGCACTGCATTCCATTCCATTATTATTCTCTAATCAGTATTTATACTACCCTTTTGTCTACCTCAAACCCACACAAGGCGC
>PCCK01000106.1 GCA_002731695.1 Porticoccaceae bacterium | reverse complement strand
TTGGTCGGGGATGAGGGATTTGAACCCCCGACATCCTGCTCCCAAAGCAGGCGCGCTACCAGACTGCGCTAATCCCCGAATTTCGCCCTGCGGACACATTTTTCGGATTGGAATAATACTTTTTCGTCAACATCTAGTCAACGAGAAATGGCACATGTTAAAACTGGTTCATGGTGTTATCTTTTCCAGCTGCCTTTAGAGCCTGCTCTCCTGAAAAGTATTCTTTGTGATCATCACCGATATTTGATCCAGCCATCGCCTGATGCTTTACACAATCTATCTGTTGCCTTATCTCGTTCCGCTGAATACCTGCGACATACGCTAGCATGCCGTCTTCGCCGAAATAACCTTTAGCAAGATTGTCCGTTGACAACGCTGCAGTATGATATGTGGGGAGGGTTATTAGGTGATGGAATATACCTGCATGTATCGACGCATCCAATTGAAAGGACTTAATTTTTTCGTCCGCCTCACGGGCGAGTGCCGAGCTATCATACCGGCTTTGCATTAGTTCATCGCGAATATAATCGGAAACATCTCTGCCATTTTCGCACCATGCATCATATATTTGCTGCCTAAAATTAAGGGTCCAGTTAAAGGACGGAGAATTATTATAGACAAGCTTCGCATTCGGGACTACCTCTCGAATTTTCTCGACCATAGCTCCGATTTGCCCAATATGTGGCTGTTCAGTCTCAATCCAAAGTAAGTCTGCACCATTTTGAAGACTTGTAATTCCATCAAGAATACATCTTGCTTCACCCGTCCCATCTTTGAATCTAAAAAGCCCATTAGGTAATCTCTCAGGTACAACTAGTTCACCGCCAATTTTTATAGCAGTATCCCCCTCGTTCATATCGCAGACAGAGTCCACAGGTCGCGTCTTGAGGAATTGATTATAATGTGAGGCAAGATCACCGGGGGATTTAGACACGGGAATTTTTTGCGTGAGGCCTGCCCCGAGCGAGTCTGTCCTTGCAACAATAACACCTTCATTCACCCCCAACTCCAAAAACGCATACCTAACTGCATTAACTTTAGCGAGGAACTCCTCATGTGGGACGGTCACTTTCCCGTCCTGATGACCGCATTGTTTAGCATCTGAAACTTGATTCTCCAACTGTATACAACAGGCGCCAGCCTCGATCATTCGCTTCGCTAAAAGATACGTTGCCTCTTCATTTCCGAACCCGGCGTCGATATCAGCAATTATTGGAACAATATGGGTTTCAAAGCTATCAATTTTTTTCTCAATTGCATTCATTTCCCGCGCATCACCCATCTCTTCCGATCTGTCATATGAATTGAACAGTTCACCCAAATATTTAGCATCCGCCTGTCGCAAAAATGTGTAGAGCTCGGATATGAGCGCTGGTACTGAAGTCTTCTCATGCATTGATTGGTCGGGGAGAGGACCAAACTCAGAGCGTAATGCCGCAATCATCCAACCTGACAAATATAGATATCGCCTATTTGTTGTTCCATGATGCTTTTTAATAGCGATTAGCTTTTGTTGACCAATAAAACCATGCCAGCAACCAAGCGATTGGGTATAGTTAGATGGGTTCTTATCATAGTCATTCATATCTCGACGCATTATTGCTGAGGTATATTTAGCTATCTCAAGCCCCGTCTGAAAACGATTCTGTGCACGCATGCGCGCCGCGAATTTTCCATTTAGACCTCTCCATGCTTCACCTTTTGAAGCTATCAAATCGGAAAATTCCTTTATGTCACTCTTATAATTTCCCATTTCGTCCTCGTTATTATTTGTAATTTAGATGACTAATATTGACACTGTTATGATTTTAGGTAACATGCTTTTTATTAGTCTAGTGGATAGTTGTTATACTTGGTATACAATTTGTGAATATTGCTCGCCTCGATCTTAATTTGCTTCTCTCTTTAGATGTTCTACTAAATGAATGTAATGTTACAAATGCTGCCGAAATTATGGGAATAAGCCAGCCAGCGATGTCGAATAGTCTAAGGCGCCTTAGAAAATATTTTAACGATCCAATATTAATAAGAACAAGTGGAGGAATGACGCCTACTCCGAGGGCTTTGGAACTGAAGCCTATAGTACGTAAAACGATATCTATGGCCGAATTGGCGATGCAGCCTAAAGAGAAATTTAATCCTGCCAAAAGCTCACGTATATTCCGCATTATGGCGAGTGACTACACGGAGGTTACCTTATTACCCGCAGTTCTAGACATGTTGTGTACTCAGGCACCTCGGATAAGGCTTGATATTATGACGCCGAGTGACGTCAGTTTCTATGATGTTGAGCAAGGAAAGGTAGATCTAATTATCAATAGGTTTGATACGCTTCCCCAGTCCTTTCATCAGCTAAAACTTTGGGAAGATAGCTTTTCATGTCTGGTAAAGGCAACAAATCCAGTCCTCAACAATTGGAACTTGAGCGGATATTTGTCGTGTAAGCATGTATGGGTGAGTAAGACAGGTATGGGCGTGGGGGTTGGAATGACAACCAAAGATGTTCAACGCCTAGGCTGGGTAGACGAGGCGTTGAGGGAATTGGGCCAATTTAGAGATATTGCTATTTTTACCCGACATTATCAGGCGGCGTTAATGTTTGCAGAACAGGAGCATCTTATTGTCACGGTGCCTACTTTGGCTACAAGGGCTGTCCGGCACAACAAATTTGTGGTGACAAAACGGCCTCCTTTTGAGATTCCGTCGATGCAGTTAAAGATGGTTTGGAGTCCATTATTACAACACGATTCAGGACACAAATGGATGCGTCAGAGTATTAAAAAAATAGCTGGTGGAATTTCCGAGTGGCGGTCCTGAAAAGTTGGTGGTATGGCTTGTATTAAGAGAGAAGATTTAGTCATTTATTCTTAAGCGCTAGAGTTTTGAACTTATGAGCACCCGATTAAAGAGGTTTAGACATCTAAAATGGATAATTATTATGAATGTGGTGATATTAAAGTTGCATATCCTTTATACGACTTTGTATCGAAGGAACTGTGCGTTGAGTTAGGATTAGATAGCACGCTTTTATGGGAGGGGCTTTCAAGGATTATAACGAGCTTCGTGCCAAGAAATACGCAGTTACTAACGAAACGGGAAAAGTTGCAGTTTGAAATCAATCAATGGCACTTAAAAAGTAGCAAACCGAAAACACCAGCTCAACATAAAGCATTCCTCAAGGAGATAGGATATATATGCGCAGAGGTGCCTGATTTCAATATTGCGCCCAAGAATGTTGATTCTGAAATCGCATTTCAAGCTGCCCCTCAGCTAGTAGTTCCGATAAGTAATGCTCGATTTGCAATCAATGCTGTTAACGCACGGTGGGGGAGTTTATACGATGCCCTTTACGGTAATGACGTCATTTCTGAGGCTGGTGGGGCCGAGAAAGGAACGAGTTATAACCCATTGCGTGGTCGAAAAGTAATAGATTATGGGAAAGGGTTTTTAGATTCTGCGGTCCCATTACTTAATGCGTTACATCGTGATGTGACAAAGTATTTTGTTCGAGGAAAGAGTCTAATAATGATGCTACAAGATCAACGAGAAGTTACACTAGTGGCGCCGGAGCAATGGATTGGTTATACGGGAGATAGGATTAATCCATCTATAATACTGTTAAATAACAACGGTTTACATATAGAAATTCATGTAGATAATAGAAATGAGATTGGTGCCAATGATGTCGCGGGCGTAAGCGATATTATTTTAGAGTCAGCAGTAACTACCATACTAGATTTTGAAGATTCAGTGGCTATTGTGGATCCAGAGGACAAGGTTTTAGGTTACCGTAACTTAATGGGTTTGCTAAAAGGTACACTAACCGAGAACGTTCAACGCGGAAGTTATCACTTTGAACGAAAGTTGGCTAGTGATCGTTGCTACTTAGATAGAACAGGCCATCCATTAGTTTTAAAGGGTAGGGCGCTTATGTTTATAAGAAATGTTGGGCATCTAATGACTAGTTCTGCAGTGCTTTACGGAGGAAATAAAGAGATCCCAGAGGGCATCTTGGACATCTTTATGTCTTGTCTAATTGGTATGTATGATCTTTGTGGAAAGAGTCCAAATAGAAATTCTGAGAAGGGTAGTTTGTATATCGTTAAACCGAAGATGCATGGTCCTGAGGAGGTGGAATTCACTGATGATTTGTTCAATGCAATGGAAAATTTATTCAAAATTCCGAGACACACTATCAAAGTGGGAATCATGGATGAAGAGCGCCGGACTTCTCTCAATCTTAAGGCGTGTATTGAAAAGGTTAAAGATCGAGTCGTCTTTATAAATACGGGTTTCCTTGATCGAACAGGTGATGAGATTCACACTAATATGAATGCCGGAGCATTTGCACCAAAGAAAGAACTCAAGACTCGAAGTTGGTTCGAGGCCTATGAGGCACAAAATGTGAGTGTGGGTCTCTCCTGCGGATTTAAATTTAAAGCTCAGATAGGTAAGGGGATGTGGGCCATACCGGATAATATGAAAGACATGATGATTAGCAAGATAGAACATCCTCGGTCCGGAGCAACGACTGCATGGGTGCCGTCACCGACAGCAGCCACGTTGCATGCTGTCCACTACCATTTGATTGATGTCCATAGCCAACATAAAAATGTTCGTGATTTCGATTTGGAAGCTTACGATAGCATGCTGGAAATTCCTCTGCTTGGAGATACCGCTTTGAGTAAAGACCAAATTGCACATGAGTTAGATAATAATGTTCAAAGCATTCTTGGATATGTCGTGAGGTGGGTTGATAACGGTGTCGGGTGTTCTAAAGTTCCAGATATCGAAAATGTATCTCTAATGGAGGATAGGGCTACCTTGCGCATATCGAGTCAACATATAACTAACTGGTTGTGCCACGGAATATGTTCCGGTATAGAAGTGGAGTGCGCACTTCAACGAATGGCAAGTGTAGTTGACAAACAGAATGAGGGTGATCCAGCATATCGGCGGATGCTTGAAAATCCATCTGAAAATTTGGCTCTCATGGCTGCAAGAAAGCTTATAATGGAGGGCGCCGCTCAACCAAATGGTTATACTGAGCCGACGTTGCATCACTACCGAAAGCGCTCAAAATCTCTCCAATATGGGCGGTTATAGTAGTGCGATCGACACCAGATTTGTGTGATGACTATACTTTAGACTCGAGGGTATTGGACTCACTATTTTTTAACTTTGGTGGATTTACCAGTTTTTCAGGCCAGCTGGTCACGGTCAAATGTTTTGAGGACAACTCGAAGCTAAAGGAGTTAGTTGCCTCATCTGGAGACGGTCGGGTTATTGTAGTTGACGGTGGGGCTAGCAAAAGATGTGCTTACCTTGGTGGTCAAATCGCACTTGAAGCATGCAGAAATGGTTGGCAGGGGTTTGTGGTTAATGGGTATGTAAGGGATGTGGATGAATTATCTGAAATTAATATTGGAATTAAAGCGCTCGGATCTTATCCCAAGAAAACCAATCGACTAGGGGCTGGAGAGGCAAACGTGCTCATTTCATTTGCAGGGGTTTCTTTTCAACCCGGTGATCATCTATATTCAGATAATAATGGTATTATCGTTACCTCAAAGTATCTTATTTAGCTTAGTCTCCCTAAAAATTACCTGTGCAAAACATGTACTAATCATCAACCTCACGATTTTCAACCCTTTCAGCGTTACAGTATGTTCGGGCCTGATATTTGGTAGTTGTATCATCATTTGCCAACGGAATCTTAATTGTTGCCTTTCTTAATTCATGTGTTAGCTCGATAAGATGAGGATATTTTGGTTGTGTCATATATTGCGCAAACCATTCCGCAAGTAGCGTATCGTCATTTAAAACTGAAAGCAGCAAGGTTTTTACCTCCGCTATATAGTTGAACTGAATTTCATCAGAATCTTTGGGGGGGGCTAGCGGCGGATCTCTGAGATACTTCTGCTCACCCCTTGCGATAATTTCTGTAGCTAAATCATCCAGCATTTCCCCGACAGAGGGTGCTCGACAACCGATCGAAAAGGTTATGCATTCATCTAAAGCAATTCCATTATGCGCCCAACGAGGAGGCAAATACAGCATATCGCCCTCGTTCAAGGTCAACTCTTGGTCTGGTCGAAAATCGGCAAGAATTTTGAGATCTTGATGAGCTATGAGCGGCGCATTGGGCTCGCATTCTCCAGCGCTTATTTGCCAACGCCTCTGCCCTTTTCCTTGCAACAAAAACACATCATAATCATCATAGTGGGGTCCGACTCCACCTCCTTTGCATGCATAGCTCACCATTACATCATCGATCCGCCAGCTTGGGAGGAAGCAAAACTCGTCAAGCATTGTGTGCACCTCGGGCACCCATAGATTTACGGCTTGTACTAGAAGTGTCCATTGATCATTAGGAAGGTGATTGAAGCGATCGGCCGAAAATGGTCCGAACTCTACGATGTGATCGGGTCCGATGACTAGACGAGATTCAACCTCATCTTCAAGAGATAAGCCTGCTAGCTCGTCTCCATCGACAGGAGGTTTAAACTTTTTCCATGCCCCACGAACTAGTAGTGGCCTCTTTTGCCAATAATAAAGAAGAAATTCTTCCGCCGGCATACTACCAAGAGGATTCATAGCCATAGCTGACATCTAGCAGCACTTGGCACTATATGCGAGTGTCATTTACTTTAATCTGCTTAATTATTTTGATAGTTTGACTTTCTGCGTTACCTAGATAGTTGTCTGGGGCAAGTTGCTTGATAGTATTTTTTGCATCCTCGGGAAGACTAAGTTCATCAATAAACTCTCTAACTACAGTTCGGTCAACTTTGCGGCCGCGCGTCAGAAGCTTGAGTTTTTCATAAGGTTTCGAAATCCCATGGCGACGCATAACCATCTGAATTGGCTCCGCAAGAACCTCCCAATTTGCATCTAAATCTGCTGAAAGCTGAGAGATATCAGTTTCTAATTTACTAAGCCCCTTAATGATTGATTGAAATGCAATACTGGAGTATCCAAAGCCAACACCAATGTTCCTGAGGACTGTTGAGTCAGAAAGGTCGCGTTGCATTCTAGATATTGGTAATTTTGATGTTAAATGTTTAAAAATTGCGTTAGCAAGCCCCAAATTACCTTCTGCATTTTCGAAATCAATCGGATTTACCTTATGCGGCATCGTAGACGAACCGACTTCTCCAGACACAATTTTTTGCGTGAAATATCCTAAACTAATATATCCCCAGATATCTTGGCAAAAATCTATTAATATGGTATTTGCGCGCGCCAAAGAGTCAAATAGTTCTGCCATGTAATCATGTGGTTCGATCTGAGTCGTATGTGGGTTAGAGCTCAATCCTAATGCGTTAATAAACTTGTCCGTTTCAATTTCCCAATCTACTCCCGGATATGTCGCAATGTGAGCATTGTAGTTGCCTACTGCACCATTCATTTTACCTAGGAGGATGACCGCGTTTATTCGAGACATTTGCACATTTAGCCGATAAGCAACATTAGCTATCTCTTTCCCAACGGTGGTCGGGGAAGCAGGTTGGCCATGTGTCCGAGATAGCATAGGCGTGCCCGCATGCTTCTCAGCCAACGCGATTAAACTATTGGTTATGTCTTGGAGCTCCGGCATTATTATGTGTGTCCTTGCATCTTTTAGAAGGAGGCCATATGAGAGATTATTAATGTCCTCAGACGTGCAACAAAAGTGGATAAACTCCAGAGCACTCGTACGATCAGTAATCGACTCCAAAAACTCTTTTAGTAGATACTCTACGGCTTTTACGTCATGGTTAGTAGTGTCCTCAATCTTTTTAATTTTTTCAGCATCTTGTAATGAAAAATTTTGTATAAAACTATTCAACTCATCCTTACACTGTTTTGATAATCCGGCGAGTTCTGTAATTGATTCAATACTTGCCAAATGTAGGAGCCATCGAATCTCTATCTTGACCCTGTAACGTATCAAAGCGAATTCACTAAACACTGCCCTGAGGTGACCTGTTTTATCCGCATACCGACCGTCTAGAGGCGTAACAGCAGACAATGGAGACAATTTTATTTTCATATCGATTCCGCTTGGGTATTGGGAAAAATGTGGATGATGATTAATCAAAAAATATTCTACAAAAACTCCATGTTCTCCGGACACCTATCACGAGTATGCGTTAGACCAATTACTAAACTTGCTTGACACTTGACTAATAATTCCTCCACCTAGGCAGAGGTCACCTTCATAAAAAACGACTGATTGCCCAGGAGTCAGAGCGCGTTGTGGCTGATCAAAGAAAACATTACAAGATTCATCATCAACTAGTTCAACGCGACAATTTTGGTCTGCTTGTCGATATCGGCTTTTGGCATTACAACAAAATGAGGGTTCAGAGGGCTTACCATTTATCCAGTGTAGGTTGTTAGCTAACATATGACCTGAGTATAAACGTGGATGATGAGCACCTTGACCTACGACTAAGGTGTTTGTTTCAACAATTTTTTCCAGCGTATACCAGGCTCCACAGTCAGCATTTTTAAGCCCTCCAATTCCGAGACCCTGGCGTTGTCCCAAAGTGAAATACATCAGACCTTGATGCTCACCAACCTTCACCCCTTTATCACTGACAATGGGACCTTTTTTACTTATAAAGTATTTAGACAAAAAATCACGAAATCTTCGTTCACCTATAAAGCAGATGCCAGTGCTATCCTTTTTTTGAGAGTTATCGAAGTTGTTGTCCTCCGCTATTTGCCTAACCTCCTTTTTGGTGAGCGCCCCAAGAGGGAATATAGTTTTCGAAAGAGAAAATTCTGGAACAGCATAAAGAAAGTAGCTCTGGTCTTTGTCCGCATCTACAGCTTTTAACAACATACTTTGTCCATTTTCCAAAGTGCGCCTACTGTAATGCCCTGTTGC
>PCCK01000105.1 GCA_002731695.1 Porticoccaceae bacterium | reverse complement strand
TTTGACATGGCTTCTTTTATGATCTGGCAGGCTACCGCACGATTAATTGACTTACCGTTCACGGAATGAACATTATTGTTCATTCCGTGAACGGTATCAACCCTCTTTTTCCCCGAAGCACAAAAACCGCCCTGCTACCTATAGTAAGGCCGGAAAGTTAACCGACTTACTCAGCAATACCTTGGCTCGATGGCACCAGAAGACGCTGCTGTTGTCCAAGCAGGATTAGAAGAACCTCAACGCGGTCTTTAGATCGCTTAGAATAAAAGCCTGTGAACCCCTTGAAAGGACCTTCAACCAGGCTTACAGCCCCGCCAGGCTTAAGAGACGATACTTTCTCGCAATGAAAGGCCTCAACCACATGAATCGCCTCTAATGCGGTAGGATCTATTGTTGCAGGCTTACCTTCTAGACTGAAAGACACCAGGCCGATCACCCCAGGCGTTGAGCGAATGCTCGCAACCGACAGCTCACCACTTTGAACGAAACAATAGCCCGGAAACAAAACTTGCCTCCCAACCATTTCTTTCAATTCGTTATATCTTGGGATCTGAGGACAATAAACTTTAAAGCCCTGTTCTTCCATGCGATGACTTGCGCGAAGTTCTTGGCGGGGTTTAGTCCTAACGACGAACCAGTCCATTATCCCCTCCTATTTGCCTGATATGAGAAATAAAACTATTTCCTCAAGCAACAAAAAACAGCTCATACTTTAAATAGTCGATTGACTAGCGAAACCGTAAACTAAACACGAGCCTTTATCGCCATCTAGATTCCAAACTTTTCCTTGATGGATACAAAATCCTCAGTATCAAGCCGAGGACCAAACTTACCGACCACTCTGGAGGCAGACTCATTGGCCAACTCACCGGCCAATTTTAGATCATAACCAGCTATTAGTGCATATAAAAAAGCCCCTGCAAACATATCCCCAGCACCATTTGTATCAACAGCATTTGTTGGAACGCCAGGTACCCTGATTGTTGTACTCCCATTAAAAACAACTGCACCGGCTTTCCCGTCGGTAATAGCAAACATTTTGGCACTATTGGCCAAGGCTTCAAACGCTTGGTCTATCGACTCTGTATTGGCAAAGGCCAGACTTTCGTCTTTATTACAAAAAATAAGATCAATGCCGTCGTCAATAACGATCCTAAGATTATCACCAAAGATTTGAGCAACGAAAGGATCAGATAGACTAAGTGCCACCTTAACGCCAGCACTTTTTGCTTTGCCAACAACATCGCTTACCAAGCCAGTTCTCGCATGATCCGTGAGCAAATAGCCCTCGATATAGAGCCACTCCGATTCAAGCAAAGCTTCTAGGTCGATTTCTTTGCCCGAAAGTAATTCAGATGCGCCAAGGAAAGTGTTCAAGGTGCGTTCCGCATCATCGGTAACCATCACGAGGCATTTGCCAGTAATGCCATTTTCCGGTATAGCGCTATGAAACGCGACCCCAGCTTCGACTAAATCGTTTACAAAGTGTTTTCCATCGTCATCATCAGCTATCTTGCCACTGAAGAATGTGCTTGCCCCAAAACTTGCTGCCGCTACAGCCGTATTACAGGCCGAGCCACCAGATTTTTTTCGTTGTAAATTATTTTTTTTGTTTAAAGCTGTAATCAATTGCGCTTGTCGCGCTTCGTCAACAAGCGTCATCACGCCCTTTTCGACTACATTATCGTTTAAGAATACCTCTGAAACTGCAACTTCGATGTCTAACAAAGCCGCGCCGATTGCGTAAACATTGTATTTAGTCACTTCCTCGAATCTCACTAGTCAGGTTCTATCCATTAAAAAAAGTGCCTACGCTCTCACACTGACTGGTATATTCGATACTCTGTCATCGGCCTTGCCGAATTTTATGACTTCTTAAGGCTTTTTCCTGATCTTCCTTATCAAATTAAGAACTCAGGTTAACATATAAAATTTTTGATCAGCCTCATATTTATGAGCTTGATTGACAGCTTTCTTCAATAATAATGAGTGTCACTGACTATTACCACCACAACTATACCGCAACGCATCAAAAAGCACTGCCACTCACAGTTGACCTCACGCGAGTGTTTCTCAAATTCCGATGCACTGTAGATGGACTGTAAAAGTATCGATCACTCAGTAAGCGGTAAATTCTCGCCTCGGATGGTAGACCTTTGTAATCATAAAAACAAAAATATAAAGACTGCATTGCCCAATGAATATCCATCCCCACCGATTATCGGTGACCTCCCATAATTGACTCATATAACCTAATAACGCAAAGCCCGATGAAAAAGAAACAATCAAGATTCCTGTAACAGAATTTGTAATAGTTTTCGACGAAAACCACTGCTTACAATATTGGTAAATTCGATTATGCAGGTGCTCATCATCGGGCGAAAATAAAGGACGCCTCTGCCAACGTCGACGAAGTAAGCTTGCAACCAATTCAATACATGGATAAGCAAACAAAACGGCTAAAAACATGGCTGAAAAGATTCTCTCACTAAATAAATACAAACCACATAGAACCAAAGATGCCCCCAAACCATAAGCTCCCATGTCACCCAAGAAAACGCGTCCAGAAATCACATTAAAAATCGTAAACAAAGCGGAACTAGTCATCAATACACCATAAATAACCTGTTCAGTTTCTAAGAAAAATACACCGAACGAAATGGTTATAATTCCGGGCATCAAGCCATTTGCACCATCAGCCATATTTGTTGCGTTAATAAAGCCAACGCAAAATGTAATGGTAAGCATCCAGCCAATGACAGGAAGGGCCAATAATGGATCTAAAATAGGAATTTTTGAATCTATGGGAATTAAGAAAGGACAACAGCCAATAACAAAGGCAAAAATCACAAATGTTGCGTAAAGTCTAATCTTAGGTGAAAGAAAGTTATTCTTTACATCCTCGACGAAACCCAAGGCTGCGCAAAATAAAACTCCCAACCACACCATAAGCGGCATATCCAGACCCACAGGCAAACTTGCTACTTCCAAGTATGTTCCTGTCACCAAAAGCCCGATACAAAAAATAAAGATGGCAAAACCACCCAATCTTGAGGCACCGGTTTTAGATATTCCGTGTTTTTGCTCGTTATCCTTTGCATAACTTCGGCGCGTTAGCCACTGAAGGAAAATGATCATAATTAGACCTGGGAAACCGAATAAGAATACGGCCAACAACAAAATGACTGACAACTGAATCAAATCCTTTTCACTGACTAGAAAAAAGTTTTCTATTGCAAGTTTCTTTCCGGATGAATGAAAGCGTTCAGTACTGGAGTTTTGAATGTTCGTTTTAATGTGAAAAACCTTTCAATATTACTTTTTTGCCAAAAATTAAATTATGCTAATTGGGACTTCGCCAATAATATCGAACGAGGATCCATATCACAGATAACATACCACCCAGAAGTGTACCCAAGATACAAATCAAAGCTCGTTTCGGTTGAGATTTTTGCTCTGGCAACATACTCGGGCTGATTGTTAAAAACGTGTACTCGGGGCTTGCTTCCGCCACCATTTTATTCTTTATTTGCTCTTCAATAATCGTATAAAACACTTCCCGCATTTCTGTGATCGAGGTCTTCTTTATTTGCTCCTCAAGATACGCAATATTATTTGTCACTTTTCCCACCTGCCGGTCTTGCATGTGTTTATTTATCGCGACAACATACATATCTAACCAATTCTTTGCAATTTCAGGGGAGTAATACTCCATAGATACAGTAACAAATCCTGTTTTCTTGTCCTCAGACACTGATGATATCTCGGAAAATCGCTTGAAGAGTTGCCAGCTGTTTGGCGGACCCAATTTTCCCGAATCTTCAGCCTCTAACAACCACAAGCTTCTCTGCCTATCGAAAAGGGTGTCATCGATCAACACATCATTCGACTTTTTACTCCAACCATTTGCAGCAAAGACCTTTACCGCAATGTCATTTTTGGAAATGAAATCTTCGATAAAGCTCCATGACTTCATGATTTCTTGGGCTACTTGACTTTCACTACTCTCGCTAGCTCCAATTGTCACACCCGCTAATGACGCCAGCCCACCCAATTGTGCCAGCGATCCCGACAAACCTCCTTGATCGGATTTGGCTGGAGCCAAGACGGTACTGGCTTTATACAGATTCGGCAAAGATAGCGCGTAGAAAACTGACGAAACCGCAAAGATTGCTGTGATCAGGACTATCCACACCTTGCCTGCCCACAGTACACCAAACAATTCTCGCAAATCGATCTCATCATCATGGTAAGGACTGTGCAGAGCACTATCGGTCACGCTATTTTCCCTCAAAACTGGCACCTTATGAATGAACGCATATCAATTATTGTTTAATGCGTTGACAGCCGCAGCGCCCAGTGATAGCTGATAGATGATTTGTGAAACCTCTGCGAGGAAAGGTAATCCTCTAAGTTTTTTACTGTCTTGATCTAACGGCACAACAATGGTGTCGCCGGCGATAATCTTTATTGAACGGGACCCAAAGAGATTTCTGAGGCCTCTACGCTTAGAAACAGCTTCCCCACTTGCCCTTACAACATATGCTTGGCCTTTATCTGCTGTTATCTTAAAACCGCCGCTTCTATTAATGTAATCCATCTGTGAAGCGGTTTTATCAAAAAAATGTGACATGGGTTGATGCACCTCTCCGATGACAGTCACCTCCTGAGTCAATGTTGGCATTAACAAACGATCATTTCTCCTTAAAATCGGATCCTCTGCCGATCTATTCATAATGTCAGAAAAGCGGATTACCAAACGACCAGTCGCTTCGACGTCAGTCAACACGCGTGAGATAGCCTCAAAGTCCAAAGCCTCACTCTGTAAAGCGCGCGCGTCAGAATTCAATTCTTTTAGTTGACTCGCCGCTTGTTGTTCTTCAATCAATCTTGATAATCGCTCCAGCTGCGCTTCCTCGCGCAACCTTAAGGATTCTCTGAGAAAAACTACTCCATCAACGAAAGCTTGATCCGTAACACCGCCAGCACGAAGAACAACCGATGAAAGGGTTTCACCCTTTTCGATGAAATAGGTGCCAGGGAAAACAAACTCGCCCTCAAGCGATATAGTCTCAGCTTCTTTGAAATCTGGCATCTTTCTGAACTCAATATGATCCGAGGGTGCCAACAACCTTCCCATGGCGCTTTGTAAATCGATCACCTGAATGGTAGACCTCGCTTGTTCGGGATCAGTTAAATCTAAACCCGAAATCTCGGCTGTCAGGGCATATCCGGACTCAAGTAAACCTCCCGATATCTTAATCAGATCCTCAACGGTCATTCCCGGTGCCAAAGGATACTTTCCAGAATTTCGCACCTCCCCGCCCGATGATACTAGTTTTGCCACTTCCAAAACGTCAGATTGACGCTTAAGCTGATCAACAAAGGGAGCTAGCGTTTCGGCCCGATTCTCGTATCGAGAAAAAATAATAATCTCGTCTCGAGAGTGCAATAAAACATTGTCGTCACTAAAGTGATCGTCCAGGGCTTTTTCAAGATTTATGATTGAAACACTAATATCTGGCTTATTGGCAATTTCTCTTACCAACACCACTTGGCTCAGATCTGCATCGGGCATTAATTTTTTTGGACTCGGAATCACATCTATAATCCGCAATTCTTTACGCCAAGCGACATCACCTTCATGTCGCACTGCGCCGGAAAGCGTCACGATATCTTTTTTATACTCAGTAATCGCACCGATGGAAAGGTGATCACCACCGCGAAGCTGGAATTCTTGATCTCTGGAGGTCTCCAAATTTAAGTCGAACACTGTCAAAAAACCAGTCGCGTTTACTCTCTGCAATTTCGAGCTTTGAGCAAAAGCTTTAGGACCCAAACCGCCTGCTAACGCAACCAGATCCGCTGCGGATTCATCACCCTTTAATTCATAGATGGCAGGCCTCAAAACCTCTCCTCCGATAGACACAAGCTTACCAACAGTGGGAATAAAGATTACATCTGCGGCCTGTAATCTTAAATCATGCGTTATGTCTCCCAGCATCAGCAAATCATACAAATCCAATACCGAAACCGTTTTACCCTGTCGTTTTAACTGAATATTACGAAGCGAACCAATATCACTTACCCCCCCACTACTAATGAGAGCATGTGTGATGGTTGAGAGTGAGGACACCGTGTATGCTCCTGGTTTAAAGGCCTCGCCCAAAACAAAGATCTGCATAGAACGCAGCGTACCCATACTAATACTAACTTGAGTGCCAATTATTTGAGCTGAAATACGAGTACGCAGCATTTCTTTCGCTTCTGCATAGGTGAGGCCAGCCAGACCGACTGGGCCCAATTCAGGAAAATCGACAAAACCCTCTCGATTAATTTCTAATGAAAACGCGTTGTTGACTTTTCCAAAAAATAATATGTCCAAAGAATCTCCGGGACCAAGAAGATAGTCTCCAGACACAGGAACACCATCGGAAGGAGCATAAGTAGTTGGAGCATTTGCAAAAAGACCGTACCCAAAAGGCTTTAGATCAGTATCAACGGGTAAATCACCTATCTCCGCACTCGTTAAAGGCGCAACTGTTTTTGAGAGTTTTTCAACAGATGAGACTGTCTCTCTCGGAATGACCGGAATGGAGGATTGCGCTTTTTTAAGGATTTTCTCGGATTGCAAGTTGCCACAAAGCTGATCTAAATCATATCCCGCTTGTAATGCTAAGGATTTATTCGTCGGGGTCAAATCAGCACATAGCTGTTGTATTTCTTCTAATCCTTGTCCGATTACAGACTGCGAAAAAACAAAGACTATTATAAAAAAACGAAACAAAAACTTGCTCGCCGAAGCTACTAAAGTCAAGATTTCTGGGGCCTTAAAAAACACTTTGCAATCCTCTCTTACTGAGAAAAATTTTCACTGGTCAATCACTAAAAAGGCTCCCATAACCAAAGTGGTAACCCACAGCCTCAATAATAGCACCGTTTGGCGGAAAAATAACCGCTCTGATAATTAAGTGATGCGAATCAAATAAAATAAATGGGTGCATCTGCTTCAGTATCACATCGCACAGTTACAGCATATTCTACCCCACGCTTTTTTGAGGATATGAGCATTTACGCCACAGTCATTTACAGGGATATAGATACTCTCAAGAAGTAATAAGTGCAAACTGGAGACGAAATAACGGAAAGCGTCTACTTGGACGCCGACGTGGGCACGACATTTACTTCGGTGTGTTTTAAAGTCCTGTCCAAAACTGCGGCA
>PCCK01000104.1 GCA_002731695.1 Porticoccaceae bacterium | reverse complement strand
TTTGCTATATTAATTTGTTCTTCTTTGGGTTTTTGGATATCAGCCGCTATTTTTGTCAAGCAAATCGACTAAGATCATGTGAGGCACCGTTAGTGCGGCGAGGCCGATAAAAGTTATTTGGATCAAAATTGGTTCTAAATCGAAGCTAGGACTATTCAAGAAAAATATTAATATTAATATACCTGTTAGCCAAGTAATCAACGTGTAACTAGCCGCCTCTACTGACGACCGCATGCGATCTTCAGGCTTGATTTTAGACCAGACAAGGAAGCTATGAATCGGACTGTGAATCAGGCAAAAATAAAGTGAGAAACTTATAAGGGGATTCAGAATGTATGCGCTTATAAAGACCCCAGCTGCTATGCTTGCGGTGGGAACCCACATATTCCGAAAATAGCTATAAAAGAGATAGATGAGTAGCGTAACTAGCCAAGGAACTAGCAAAAATTTAGAAACGGAAATTAGTAAGTTGGCAGCTTTTTCTCCCGCCAGAGTAGCAAAAATGGGCTGAACATCTGACGGGTGAAGTCCTGGGATCGCAATCACGATGAGTCCGCTGTGTGATATAAGAGGTAACAAATTCGACCATTTCCAAGGATCTGTGACAATTTTGATATCACTTGTCGCAAAGTGAATCGCAGATAAGAGAAGAAATATTGTTAAACTTATACTTGGAAAATACCACCAAATAACTGCGACCATTGTTGCAAGGAAAAGATAGTTCGCATGAAAAATTAGCCACTCAAAAAACGTTTTAGACCACCCAGCACGCCTTGCAATTGCCCCATCGAGTCCACCATGAGGAATCCCAATCAGCATCACAAAAGCGATCGCAATGTAATCCCAGCTAGACATGGAACAGTTGCTTCAAGAAAGGGACCTTGGGCATTGCCGATATGACTCTAACCCAGTCGTATGGAGTTGCTTTACCGAGCATGAATCGCGCAAATTGCTCTCCATTCAACGCCTCCGCCATCCTCATAAATAGGCTAGGGCCTAATTCAGGATATTCGATCATGACTCGGTTAAATAAGCTATCCATAAGTATAATACGTTTAGAGATAGGATTAGGGACATTGTAGTCGTGCTGCTTGATTTGTTGCGCCAGTTTAGAAGCTTGCTGGTTTATATAACTAAATCCATATCCCGATGACCTTCTTAGTGCACCACTTGCTGCGCCAATCGTAGGTATATTTTTATCACACGGAATAACGTCGTCCATGGGAATTACACCAACTTCTTCGCTGAGATACGATTCGACCATAATTTCCCGTTCATTCAACCAGCGCTCTATAGCATTTCTGTACCAGTTCTGGGGTTCTACGCTCTGAGAGATCATTGTTGACTCTATAAGAACGTGAGTAGAAGAAAATGGTAAGACATAAATAAAATGCAGCCCACGACTTTGATCCACTCGAAAGTCCATAAGGGTAGCGATTTGCTGAGTCGACATAGGCTTTCTAATATTTACCTCAACTCCAAAAAAATGCTGTAAAAGGCTATTTGGTCTTACAGATGGTGGTCGGCTGTCATATACATTATTTGCAGAAAAAGATCGCTCGCCAGCTTCTATAACATATCGGGTTGGAGTTTTTCTCACAGATTCTACCGCCTTAGGAATTATGTGCATTTTTTCACTGAGTTGGCGTTCGCACAAACTTAAATATTTAGCCGAGCTAAGACATGTGTAATCGTAGGACGGACTGTCTCTAACAACGCTGCGACTGTAGTCTACTAATTGCCATTGACTCCAGCTGCCTTTTATCGCTTGCTTTAGGATCTGTCTTTGTTTTTCGTCGCTCCAAAGACTCCAGTGAAGCTCTTTCTTCATTTTGTACGCTGGCTCAAAGATGCACACAGTCTCAGCCACACTTAGTCTGGACAGTTCGGAGGCAAGACTTAATCCAGCATTGCCGCCCCCAATGATAGCTATGTCAATGGCTGTCGACACCAGCAAGGCCTATTAGTGATTCATGTAATTTTCGTTGGTGAGTTGGAGTTTTCTTGGGTATAAACACTGATAGTCCGAGTATTGTAAGCTGAAATTTTTTAAATACTGAAACGATTTGGCGTCCTTGCCACCAACAATATTTTTTTTCTTTGAGTTGTCTTCCAATTTGTCGATAAACCCTCAGAGCTACATTAATTGCAAACCTTGATTTCCAAGGAAGAAGTGCGATTCCCTGCTCCGCACTTCCGTAGTATTTCTCAGCGAGGTTAAGTAGTTGTTCGATTGCCGAAGAAATTTTAGTGCGTTTATCGATCGAGGCATCTACCCAACCGGATGGTTCGGACTGAAGCTCCGTTAAATTCAGCCACTCTGACGGAATATAGCGCCTGTCCATTTGCGCATCTTCTAGGACATCCCTTGCAATATTTGTTAATTGCATGGCCACTCCGAGGTCAATCGCAAAACTATTTGCATCCTTGTGGGAGCAGTCTAGGACATGGCACATCATAAGGCCTACTGTACCTGCCACCGCGTGGCAGTAACGGAGAAGCTGTTTTGTATTATCAAACCTGGCAGGAGTTTGATCAGAAATCATTCCCCCTAAGAGCTCCTGAGCAGCTATCAGTGGGATATTTTTCTCTTTGGCTAAGGCCAGAAAACTTTCAATTTCAAGCGTATCTTCGTGTTGGCATGTTTCACGTTGTAGGCATAAGAAAATATTTTGTAGACGTTCAATTTTATTGATTTCGGTGCCATCTGCTAAATCATCCACGAATCTACAGAATTTATACAATTTTGCTGCACTCGCTGCATAATCATTACCTAGAAAAAAACTTGCAAAATAAAACGATTTACCATGCTTTGCAAGGATTGCGATTGGTTTCATCTCGGGTATCGATGACTCATGACGCGTGAGCGGTTTATTAGGCAACATTAAAGTTATTATTTCGCTTCTAAAGTATCACATACAAAGAGAAGATTCCCAGCATAATTGTTGGCGCGGTGAATTAGTGGTTGGCGAGTAATAATCTTTTGAGAGCCTATGCAATCCTACCATGCTTAGTTTCCGTGACTTTTTGATTATTCACAGATGCTACTAACTGAGTTGCAACTCCTCGGAGAGGCGAAGGAACATTTGGAGCCAGAAGCTCAGCCTCTGCAAGCCATATATCTAAAACATTATTTGCTCTGACGATAGCTTGACTTGAGGCAATTCGTTGTTGCCAGTGACTCACTTTTGAAGTATCTCTTGATATGTACCAGCGAGTGAAGTCCTCATTTCCAGAATTATTTTCGTTAAACAAACTAATAACAAGGTTGGGTTTCCGCCCGTCTAAATCACAAGACCGATGACTTGAGGGCACTATGTCATCTATATCATTTCTTCCTTGATAGACGAGGCCACAAAGGCTAACTAAATTTCTAAGACTCTCTAATGAGTGGTCAAAATTGGACGCTAAAGCAACTCCCGCGATCGGTGCCAATAAGAACGGGGACGTCTTACCAGCCGCAATTCGCTTCCAATGATTTGTTGTGATGCACTGATCTTGCCCAACATCAGACGCTTGACCGACACAGGTTTGTTGCATTGCGGCTGCCAGTTGCCCAACCAGTCGACCACCATGGACCTGGTTTCTGGAGGCTAGCTCAAACGCTTTTGCTACCATCCAGTCTCCCAAACACAATGCTGTATCAATTCCAAAGTTTTCGTGAATACTTTTTTGGCCACGTCTGTGCGTGCTTGCATCGCTGATGTCATCATGGACAAGGGAGGCATTATGTATTAACTCACAGGCAGCTGCCCAATTTAAAATATCATGATAGTGTAACCGAAGGGCAACACCACTGGCTAAAGCTAACTGCGCTCTAAATCCCTTGCCGGGATTCCTAAAATGATATTTTGCAGCACTGAGAAGACCTGACTCTCGGGACGGAAGCTCCCGTTGGTATAAGTCGCCAAGCTGGGTTAAAAAAACCTCAACGCCTAATCTACTTCTTATTATTGGGGACATAATCACAGTACCCTTTATTTTTTTATGAGCTTACAACTTGTTTCGCATCATCCCTAAAAACATGACGGTGCTTTAAGCTTTATCAAGACTAAAAGAGCCAGATCCCTGGCTCTTTTTATCCCGTGGTTTTGGTGTTTTTATTCTGAAGAATCAGCGACTGCTGCGACCCAAATAAATAGACCAAACCCAATTTTGTTAATCAGGTCAGCAATATTGTATATACCATTTAAAGCGTCAGCATTCACACCACCTGCAAGATAACCGAGGAAGTATCCCAAAGGATAGATAGCCCATCCGATGGTTACAATCCATTTCATGCCATTGAAAGCCGTTTGGCAATTAGCATTACCGCTGGCTGCATTGATCTGGCTTGCTTCACCCGCAAAAATTTCATAAAGAATGAATATCCAGCCTGCCATCCCGATAATGAAACCTAGCGTTGGATCCATGAATCCAGCTTCACCAGCAAAACCACCGAGCAACATGACAATTGTTCCCAACAGCAATCGCCAGAAAACCCCGGAGGCAACTACAGCAATCGCAGCAAGAATTAAGTAAAACTCAATCATCTGCAGAGGAACTGTGAGCAACCAATCAATGTATCTGTAGACTGTCGGTGTCTCACCAGTTTCTACCCAAACACCTCGCATATAGAAATAATGCACGCCTGCTATGAGTTGAATGAGACCAGCCACAGTAAGCGAGGTTTTCCAATGCGACTTGACTCTATCGCGCTCAATGAAAAAGAATACAGCTGCAGCTACCATGGCCATCGAAATCAGCCAAAAGGAAATGCCAACTGGATCGTTAGCTTCTAAATTAGTCATTGTTTTATACCCTATTATTCAGAAATTTTTATTTGAAAGTGACTTGGTCATACCATATCTAGCCACTCAGAAGCGAAAATTATGCAGCGCATCGACAACATAAATCTCCAACTGGGTGTAATTTATCCTTTATTTTAAAAAAGTGCAAACAACTTTATGCGATTAATTTGGACAAATTGATATACTCATTTCCAATTATATCGATATTTGCACTATAATGGTGCGATTTAGTCTCAAGGCAAAGAATACTTTCGGGGTCAGTCAAACGAAAGTCGTTAATGTTCTTGAGTCAAAGTTTTTTGAAAGATGTTTACTCAGACGAATTGATTCGTCCGACATGACTTTATTTAAGTAATTTATGTATGCGTCACTATAAACTGCTCTGATATTTTCATGATTTATAGGATTCTGGAATTTAAGCTCGTATAAACTGGGAGATATGCGCGCATCCTTGTGAGTCAAAGGTAATTGGGTAAAAGTTAAACATTGTTTGCGTCCCTTTAGATGCAGAAATATTTCAATAAGTAATCAGCTTTATTAAATTGATTGAGTCTTTCAAAAGCCAATTTTTTTGTATCAAGGAATTTTTATTTTTGTCTCAGGAGGTAACAATGCGACTCACAGCATTTTTTCAGGGAATTTTTATAGGCACCTTGGCGCTTTGTGCTAGTTCAGTTGGACAGACAAGCGGCACTAAAATAGTACCTATGGATGACTGGATAAAAATTGAGCCTGAAGATGCTGGAATAAGCGATCGTAAAGTACAGCATCTTTTTGATTTATCGTTTTTAGATCCGGCAACCCAAGCCGCTGTTTTGGTTAAAAACGGCCAAATTGTGGGCGAACGATATCAGAAAGGGTTCCATTCTGAGAGCTTTGGCACGAGTTGGTCGATGGCAAAAAGTTTTTATGCTGCATTAATCGGCATTTCTGTTGATCATGGCGAGATTAACAGTTTGGATGATTTAGTTTCTGATTATTTATCGGAGTTCAGTGATGAGCGTGGTGACATCACGATAAGACACTTGTTGAATATGACGAGCGGCCTTGATTTTCCGGCTCATGAGCATGAACTCATGTTCTTGCAGGAAAATCATCTTGAATATGCCCTAAACGTTAAATTTGAAAAGTCGCCTGGCCAGGTATTTGAGTACAACAATGTAAATTCAATGCTTCTTTCGGCAATTCTATTCAACGCCGCTGGAAAGCCAGCAGATCAATTAATGAAGGAGCGCATTTTTTCTAAGATTGGTATTAAGAATTACACTTTGTGGAGGGATTTCTCTGGAAATCCTCTCAGTTATTGCTGCGTGGATATGTCAGCAAGAGACTTTTCAAGGTTGGGTCTGTTATTCGCAAGAAAGGGTGCTTGGGGGCATGAAAAAATTTTACCGTCTAATTTTGTAGATGAAACTTTCAAACAAATCTGGTCAAATATAAAAAGCAAAACAATTAATCAAAATCGCGGTTATGGGATGCATTGGTGGGTTTCAAAAAATGATGAACACTCAAGAATTTTTAATGCGAGTGGTAAATTTGGTCAGTTCGTCTTTGTCGACCCTTATAATGATACCGTTTTTACGCGAATTACACGGTATCGCCCCACTGGGGGAGCGGTTCAAAATTTGGGTACTATGAGATTTTTCTCATGGATTGGTGACCTTACATTACTGCGAAAGTTAGGGGAACGATTGACATCGTTGGGCCTGATTGATTTTGGTGGAGACCTTTCTACTCCTTATACTTTTGAAGACGGAATCTCCAAACAATTTTTCACACATTATTCCGCCATAGTTGACGCATTTGCTGATTTGTGAGGCAGAAATCGAGAGTCTTGAAATCTTGAGTTCATCGATGAGCGATTGGCCAATCTACTATATCGGTTGCGTCGAGTTCCTGATCACACTTCTCTCCTTGCCACCTTTTTATAAATTTATGGTGCGGATCATAGATAGCTGTCTGTTTACTTAAGTTGAAATGTCTCCCACCTCTCGGATCGGCACCAACGCCAGCTATATATTGCCAATTTCCCCAGTTAGAGGCGAAGTCATAGTCGATAAGGTTCTGTGCAAAGTATGCGGCTCCGTATCGCCAGTCCAGTGAGAGCTCATTCACAAGACAACTTGCCGCTATTTGCCTACCGCGATTTGACATGTAACCTTCGGCGTTTAGTTGGCTCATGCATGCATTTACAATTGGAAATGGAGTGTTTGCTGAGCACCATTTTTTAAATCGTTGGGGGTTGAAAAAAGTCATTGGAGAGCGATTTGAAGTCCCTGAGAACTTTGTTAGCGCCATGGGGTGGATTTTCGCGTACCACTGAAAAAATTCTCGCCAAAGGAGTTCAAAGTAAATCCAGTAAGTAGACTCGTTTGCTCCTGTGTTACGTTCATATTTTCTCAAGCTATCAAATATTTGGCGTGCTGAAAGACAGCCATTACTGAGCCAAATTGAAAATTTCGTTGAATTTTTCCATCCGTCTAAAGCGTTTCGTGTCTGTTTGTAGGAACTCGCATGTTGACCCATGAAATAATTATCTAAGTGCCTTAATCCCTCCAATTCGCCACCCATAAAGAGAGAATTAGAAGTTGATTTGACTTCTTTTTGCCAAGTTTTCGCTCTATTTAAAGGCGGCGGAAGCGATGTGGGTCGAACAGTTGGGTGTTGGATGAATAGATGCTCGACCGATCGACGAAATTTTGAAAATGTAGTAGGGAACTGATGCTCTTCAAAAGGGAGTTGGCTCTCGTCGAAGAGAGTTGACGAGAGCTTCTCTTGGAAGTCGATTTCGGGATATCTTCCAGTTATGGCCTCCCAGTAATCATCTGAAAACTGTTTTGGCTCCCAACTTCTGTAAATGACATTTGGCTTAATTTCGTCGATAAATGAACGGATTTCCAACGTCGATTTGACAATAACTCTATCGATATGTTGACCAAGACTGTTTAATTCCGTATTCAGCGCACTTAAACTTTGGGAGCGAAATTGTTTGCGCAGTTCACCCTCATCTATACCATATCGCTGCTTGAGATAGTCTCTAGCTTCTAAATACACACACACCAAAGTTTTACATTGTCTGGCAGCGGAAGTTAAACACAAGTTGTCGTTTACTCTCAAATCGTCCGAAAAAAACACGCATCCTAATTCAAACAGCTCCATGGGATTCCTATCTAAACCGAGTAACTAATGATAATACGCACTATTTTCTGAATGGGGTTAAGGTATATCAGCTCACATGGACAATCCAGCATAGATTAAAAAACGTAACTCCTAATAAGTTGGGAAACGTTATTAAGATTTGGGAGTGCTATTGGTGTCAACCTCTAAAGTTTGTCTACATCCTCAATCTTATTGCCCCAAATTTGAGAGAACTTATTCATTACTCGGCTATGCGGGATTAGTGCCCTTCGCGCTCTCCACCTTATTGATTTTATTTTCTGTAGTAGATACCGGCGATGCTAATTCTTCGACTTTTTTACGATTTTACGTTCCTTATGTTTTCATAACGTACAGCGCTTGTATCCTTTGCTTTCTAGCAGGGACTCTTTGGCGCGGACAATTCGATAGCGGTCATGATGGCTCTAAGCTGTTGCTAGTTAGTAACCTGCTAGCATTGCTTAGCTGGTTCAGTTTGCTTATAGTTTATTTCTCTCACTATTTGGTCTTAATGGCAATTATCCTTTTGGGAGCAGGTTACGTTGTGGTTCTTGTTGCAGAAAAAATTTCGCCGAGAGTTCCTCCGCATTACTTTGCAATCCGATTTCGTTTGACGTTTTCCGTGGTTGCTATGCACATAGCACTTCTGATAAGCCTGTTATGGAGCGTTTAGAACGATGAGTCAACTGACCATTTTTTTTGATGGACGTTGCGCACTATGCGCAAAAGAGATGGAGAGTTTAAAAGAACTGGACCGGCACAATCGAATTACCTTCGAAAATATTTTTGCGCACGACTTCGCTAAAAACTATGCTTCAGTCAATGTCGAGGATGCTAACAGAGTTTTACAGGGGATGAAAGATACCGGAGAACTTATTTACGGGCTAGACGTTACGGTGCTCGCTTGGACTTTAGTGGGAAAAGGAAAATGGGTAGCGCCACTTAGATGGCCCATAATTAAGCAGATAGCAGATGTAGCCTATATCTTTTTTGCCAGAAACCGGGAGCAAATATCACGTTTTATTATGCGTTCAAGGCCCGTTACAAGATGTGACTTTAAAAGCGACTCATGACCGCGTTGAAGGACGGGCTTGTTACCGCTGCTAGCGGCGGTATTGGCGACGCAATGGTCCGAACCATGCTATCCGATCCAATCTTGGAGCGAGTTTTTGCAGTAAGTAGCGTGAAGGAGGCACCAGAAGATCTCAGAAATAACGGGAAACTGAACTGGATACGGTGTGATTATTCTTCGGTGGATATTGCCAAGACAGCTAACCGCTTACTTTCAATGAACTGCAACCTAGTCTTGGGCGCTATATGTAATGGTATCTTGCATGATAATGGCATAAAGCCTGAAAAGCGTATGGATGACATACAAGAGGAAACGCTAAATAGAGTATTTACTGCGAATGCGATTGTTCCAATTCTTTGGGTTAAGGAACTAGCAAAAGTTTTTTCAAAGAGTGATATGTGCTCGATTGCTATTTTGTCTGCGAGGGTCGGTAGTATTTCGGATAACAGGCTAGGAGGTTGGTACTCCTACAGGGCGTCAAAATCCGCACTGAATATGCTATTAAAGACTTCTGCTATTGAGCTGAATAGAAAACACAAAAATGTTAAACTAATCAGTTTTCACCCGGGAACAACAGACACGAAACTATCGCGGCCCTTCCAATCATCGGTCTCTCGAGATAAGCTTTTTACGCCTGATTTTGTGGCAACCAAATTGATGGATCTGATGAGAAAAACTGATGTTGATGGAGAGCTATCATACTTGGACTGGGCAGGTGTGCCTATAGATTGGTGACGCTCGGCAGTTTTAGTCGTGCGTACGCCGGTTGAGTTAGAGTATTTTAAAAAATCTAAATTTAACTGGTTCCTCGCACTTTATTTACTTTTAAAAATCTTAATGAAAATTTTAGAAACTTGAGACTTATTATTACCTTGGAAACAAATTATGTATAACGCAAAACATTTGCTTAAAATGGCTGACCCAGAGATTTATGACGCTCTTATGTTGGAGGATACGAGGCAAGAGCAGCATTTGGAGCTAATCGCATCGGAAAACTATGCTAGTCCCGCTGTTATGGCGGTGCAAGGCGGTCAAATGACCAATAAATATGCTGAAGGGTATCCTCAAAAACGATATTACGGTGGTTGTGAGTACGTCGATTTAACTGAGGAACTGGCGATTGAGAGGGCAAAAGAATTATTTGGAGTTGAATTTGCGAATGTTCAGCCTCACTCCGGTTCTCAAGCTAATAGTGCAGTATTCCTCGCATTATTGTCTGGAGGAGATACAATTCTAGGTATGAGCTTAGCAGATGGCGGTCATCTTACTCACGGTGCAAAACCGAATTTTTCCGGCAAGCTGTATAAATCGGTTCAATACGGTCTTTGCAAAGAAACTGGTCTAATTGATTACGAGCAAATTCAAAATTTAGCACTTGAGCATCGCCCAAAAATGATCATTGCCGGATTCTCTGCGTATTCGGGGATTTTAGATTGGGGTAGATTTCGTGAAATAGCAGACCTGGTAGACGCTTATCTTTTAGTTGATATGGCGCATGTTTCTGGACTTATCGCAGCAAGAGTATATCCGAGTCCGATGAGTCATGCTCACGTTATCACCTCTACGACCCATAAAACGTTGCGGGGTCCCCGAGGGGGGATAATTCTCACGAATCACAAAGATATAGCGAAGAAATGTGATTCAGCAATTTTCCCTGGTGTGCAGGGGGGGCCTCTATGTCACGTTATAGCAGCAAAGGCCGTAGCGTTTAAAGAAGCCTCGACTAAAGAGTTTATATCTTACCAGAAACAAGTTTTGGCAAACGCGAGAAGGATGGCGTCTACGTTCATCCAGCGTGGTATTAAAATCGTTTCAAATGGCACCCATAACCATCTCATGCTCGTCGATCTTATTGGTAAAGTGTACACGGGGAAGGACGCAGATGAAGCGCTAGGGAGAGCTTTTATTACCGTCAATAAAAATTCTGTGCCTAACGATCCTCGCTCGCCCTTTGTTACCTCTGGTCTACGTATCGGTACGCCAGCAATTACCACTCGAGGATTTGGTGAAGAACAGTGCGAGCAATTAACACATTGGATATGCGACGTTTTGGATAGTTTAGAGACTGGCGTGTCAGACATTGTTATTGAGGAAGTAAAAGAAAAAGTATTAGAAATTTGCGGTCGGTACCCCGTCTATAGCTGAGTTATCTGTATCTCGTTTCTAAATGGTATAAAGGCGCTGAGTAGTACTATTGCCCGAGGGCGGTATCTTTCAAAAGACCACTCGAACTAAAAGTTTGAAGCCCAAGAACAAATTTCGGTAGTCGATACTGCACCACGCGCACCTATAATATGCAATTTCGTCTGATGTGATAGACTATTGTTTAATTTTTTTGGGGTTTTTAATCAAGACCCAATGAATGCCGCCTATGTATTGCCCCTTTTGTAGTGCAGAAGACACCCGTGTACTTGATTCACGTTTGGTGTCCGACGGTAATCAAATTCGTCGTCGTCGGGAGTGTGTGACGTGTAATGAACGATTTACTACCTATGAGTCTGCTGAACTTGTTATGCCAAGGGTAATCAAAAGCGATGGATCAAGAGAATTTTTCAATGAGTCTAAACTTCGGGCGGGCTTCCAGAGAGCGTTGGAGAAAAGACCTGTATCTATTGATCAAATAGAAAATGCATTAGGCCAGATCAAACAGTTTTTGAGGGGCCTCGGCGAGAGGGAGGTTACCTCGCGATCAATCGGCGAGGCAGTCATGGAAAAATTGCAACATTTAGACGAAGTAGCGTACATACGTTTCGCTTCAGTTTATAGGAGTTTCCAAGATTTGAGTGAGTTTCAAGCCGAGCTTAATCGTTTGACAAGTAAGGATGATTGAGTTTGAAAGCGTTGATGGATAAGCATGAATATAGTGTTTCAATCATGTCTCATGCGTTACAACTTGCAGCGAGAGGGCGGTTTACAACCAGTCCTAATCCTATGGTTGGTTGTGTGGTAGTACAGGAAGGTAAAATTGTTGGAGAAGGATGGCATTTGCGTGCAGGAGAAAAGCATGCTGAAGCGATAGCTCTTGGACGGGCAGGGCATATGGCGCGGTCGTCGGAAGTGTATATCACTCTCGAGCCGTGCGCGCATTTCGGTAGGACTGGACCTTGCGTAAACCTTCTTTTAGAAGCGGAAGTGGGCTCTGTTGTGATTTGTAGTGAGGATCCAAATCCTTTGGTACGCGGAAGTGGGATCGAAAAATTACAATCGGCAGGCATATCAGTAGAATTAGGCCTCCTGGAGGACCAAGCCCGATATTTAAATCGTGGTTTTTTCAAACGCCATCAAAATGGTCTACCATGGGTCACCATAAAGATGGCTGCTAGTCTTGATGGACGAACTGCAATGGCAGATGGGCAAAGTCAATGGATCACTTCTCCCGCTGCAAGGCTTGACGTGCAGCGACTGCGGGCACAAAGCTGTGCCATTATCTCTGGCATTGGAACTCAGAAGATGGATGATCCATCACTTACTTTACGAGTTGATTATAAGGCTCTTGGTTCTGATCCTGTGGTGGCGAAGAGTGAGTTGAGACAACCACTCAGGGTAATCGTGGATAGCCGTTGTGAAATGGCACCCAATTCAAAAATGTTGTCTCAAACTGGAAGGATATTAGTGGCAGCGGTGGATGGTAACACACAGAGAGAAAGAGCGGAAAAACTAATTTTGGCAGGAGCGGAAGTTGAATTCTTCCCTCAGAGTAATGGACAGGTGGACTTGCTGAAACTTTTACATCGTTTAGCACAACTCGGCTGTAACAATGTCCTTGTGGAGGCAGGAGCGACTCTTGCCGGTTCTTTTATGGCTGAAGGTCTAACCGACGAATTTATTTACTATATGGCTCCAAAATTAATGGGTAGTGACGCAAGACCATTATTTCAGTTGCCAATAAATACGATGGATGCGCATTTAGCAATGTCTATAAGAGATATGCGTCGGGTTGGCGATGATATACGTATCACGCTTAGCCCTGATTCAGACTATTGAGAGTAGTAATGTCGCAAGCGTGAAGGGTTAATAACTGAGTTAAGCAAGAATTTGGAGTAAGAATATGTTTACGGGCATCATAAGTTCCATTGGCAAAGTCAGCAGCCTACAAAAGTTCTCTGGTGATATCCGAATGGGAATCATTGCAAATGATCTAGGGTTTCATGACCTGCCCCTTGGCGACAGCGTGGCGTGTAGTGGGGTATGTCTGACCGTCATAGAGATTAATGAAAACACTTTTTTTGTTGATGTGTCTAGAGAGACGTTGTCTCTCACTACAACGGGATTGTGGAAGATTGGTGAGCGAATTAATTTGGAAAAAGCGATGCAGGCTTCAGATCGTTTTGGAGGACACATTGTATCCGGCCATGTTGATGGAATGGGTGAGATAACGGAAAGGAGGAAAGATGCACGCTCAGAGTGGCTTCGTGTTCGTGCGCCTAGTGATTTAGCAAAATATATCGCACGCAAGGGTTCGATTACCGTTGATGGTACTAGCTTGACTATAAATCGTGTAGATGGCAATGAATTCGAATTAAATATTATTCCTCAAACTTTAACACATACAGTGATTGATGATTATCGTGAGGGTACATTGGTGAATCTTGAGGTGGACTTAGTAGCGCGTTATTTGGAACGCTTGTTGTTGGGCGATTCAGCAGCAGAGCAATATGAAGATGGAGGTTTTCGAAGTCAGAGTGAAATATCTGGGTTCAAAGGATAAGTCAATGAATTTCAATACCTCCGAAGAGCTTATCGATGATATTCGTTGCGGTAAGATGATAATTCTGATGGATGATGAGGATCGCGAGAATGAGGGTGATCTAGTTATGGCGGCCCCTCTAGTATCCGACAAAGACATAAATTTCATGGCAATAAATGCGCGAGGTTTGATTTGTCTTACCCTATCAGAGGAAAGATGCAATCAGCTCTCTCTTGGGATGATGGTCGAGGAGAATCGCGCCAGTCATGGTACTCCATTCACTTTTTCAATAGAGGCGGCACAGGGCGTGACGACTGGTATTTCGGCGGCCGATCGCGCCCACACCGTCCGAGTTGCGGTTAGTAGAAATGCACAGCCAGAAGATATTGTGCGACCTGGACATATTTTCCCTTTGCGGGCTCAACCCGGCGGTGTGCTCAGTCGTGCAGGGCATACTGAAGCCGGATGTGATCTTGTAAGGCTTGCCGGCTACGAGCCCGCGGCGGTAATCGTGGAGATTATGAATGATGATGGCACGATGGCAAGGAGGGATGATCTGGAAGTTTTTGCGGCAAAGCATGATTTAAAAATTGGTACGATCGCTGATTTAATCCATTATCGCTTAGTAAATGAAAAGACCACTACGTGCATCAGCGAGCGCGTAGTCGGCACTCAATATGGCGAATTCTTACTAAAAACGTATTTAGATCAAGTACGAAATGAGAAGCATTTCGCATTTGTTTTGGGAGACATTCGTACTTCGCTAGAGCCGCTGGTACGTGTCCATATAAATCGTACTGCGAGAGACATAATGTCTATCGAGGATGCTCGAGATTTCAAGGCTTGGTCATTCCAGCGAGCGATGAAGCAAATACAGCGTGAGGGGACAGGGGTATTGGTATTACTCTATTATCCGGAGACAGCGGATGACATAGATTCAAATATCGACAGGTTAATTACGCCGGCCACAGACCGACATCAATCAGCAACCGATCGTGTATACCTTCAAATTGGTACGGGATCACAAATTTTGAATGATCTGGGGATTCATAAGATGCGGTTAATGAGTGCACCATTTAAGTTTACTGGAATCTCTGGATTTAATTTGGAAGTAACAGGTTATGTTGATTATTCTGATTAGGAGGAGATCAAATGGGCTTAGCTCGACCGGGGGCGCGACGCTTCGACATTAAAACACTTCGGTTGTCAGCGGTGGTAGCGAGGTGGAACTCTGATATCACGGAAGGACTTTTAAGCGGTGCACTTCGAGCTTGTATTTCTCAAGGTTTGGACAAGGAACAGTTGAGTATTTTTTATGTCCCTGGGTCGTTTGAATTGCCTTTAGGAGTGCAGCAAGCGGCCCGAACCGGACGGTTTGATGGTGTTATTGCGCTTGGTAGTGTTATCAGAGGCGACACCCCGCATTTTGATTATGTTTGTGCTGAAACTACAAGAGGCATTGGCCACGTTGTTTTGGAGGAATCTGTGCCTATCGCATTTGGACTGTTGACGACTGATACTCATGACCAAGCTGTGATTCGGTCTATTGAAAATGACTCAAATAAAGGCGAAGAGGCCACTCTTGCAGTTTTGGAGATGATCAATACGCTAAGACTCATTTGGAATCGCGAATAGATGTCATTACTTCGAAAGCGTCAGAAAGCGAGACGGCTTTTGGTGCAGGCGCTATATTCTTGGGACCTCGCAGGAGATAACGCCGGCTCAATAGAGACGCACCTGCGATCCGAAAATGACTTCGCTAAAGTAGACTCAGAACTATTTCATTCCATTTTTTTGGGTGTGGTGAATGATGTGGCGAGAGTAGATGGTGCATATGAGCCATATCTAGATCGAGACCAGCATCAACTTGATCCGATTTCAAAAGCCATATTAAGAATTTCGACCTTTGAATTGGTAAATCGAATTGATGTACCTTTTAAAGTAGTTATTAACGAGGCAATAAATCTGGCAAAAACTTTTGGTCCCGCAGATGCCTTCAAATTTGTTAATGCGGTATTGGAGGGAGTTGCTGAGAATTTTAGAGGTCCAGAACTATTGAAAGGGTCTGTTCGTGGTGGATGACTATGAATTAAACGACTTGCGTGATGGCGAGTTTGCAATTATCGAAAGACATTTTAAAGGAATTACTCAGCAATCTGGAGTCTTGAAAGGTATTGGCGATGATGCCGCGGTTATCAAACCTGATGCCGGCCTAGATTTAGTGGTATCCACCGACAGTTTGCTCGAAGGCGTTCACTTTCCGGATGGAACACGGCCTATGGATCTGGGACGGAGAGCAATGTGCGTAAATCTAAGCGACATGGCTGCAATGGGTGCGAAACCACGCTGGTTCACAGTCGCTTTGAGTGTTCCCCGAGATATCGCGGTAGAAAAATGGTTTGCTGAGTTGAGCGACGGTTTAAGCTACATCGCAAATCAAATTGACTGCGCTCTGGTGGGTGGCGATACCACATGTGGCCCCCTCGCTATTACGATTACTGTTATTGGACAAGTGCCTAGTGGGACCGCGCTGAGGCGAGATACGGCAGAAGTTGGCGACCATATATATGTAACTGGCACATTAGGAGATGGAGCTGCGGCCTTAGACATGTTTTCCATAGGTAATACAAATTCTTTCTGTGAGAGGCTTTTCGAGCATTTCTATGCCCCTCGTTTGCGCATTGAATCTGGGTTACGCCTCAGGGAAATAGCGAGTTCCTGTATAGATATTTCGGACGGTTTGGTAGCTGATTTGCATCATGTTTGTTCTTCCAGTGGGGTGGCGGCTGAGATTGATTGCAGCTTAATACCAATTCATGCGCATACTAGACGAAATTATCCTGATCACTCTTTACACTGGGCATTGTCCGGTGGTGATGACTATCAGCTTTGTTTTACAGTGCCGGAAAGAGCAACAGAGAGTTTAAAAAAGATGATTTTTGAAGGCCATATCGATGCAACTAGAATTGGATTGATAACCGCTGGCGATGGAGTAACCGTCATTGATTCATCTAAAGCAAATACTTTTACTCAAGAAATAACCGATTACTCGGGGTATGATCATTTTGCTTAATCCGACAATCTCCGGTATATGGTTATCTCCAAGATTGTTATTGGCATTTGGTTTCGGTAGCGGTTGCTCTCCAGTGGTGCCTGGCACCATCGGAACGATGGCTGCGATACCTTTCTGGTATCTGGCCAGCGATTTTTCGATTTCAAGTTATATTTTTTTGGTTTATGTGGCCGCTGTAATAGGTTGTTTTGTGTGTAGTTATGCAGAAAAAAGAGTTGGGGAACCTGACCACAAAGGCATTGTTTGGGATGAATTTGTTGGCTTCTGGATTACCATGTCCACAGCACCTGTGAGTTGGCTTGGCCTCGCCATAGGCTTTTTTCTTTTTCGGGTACTGGATATAGTGAAACCATGGCCGATTAGTTGGATAGACAGAAATATCCATGGTGGGATCGGAATCATGCTTGATGATGTTGTGGCTGGTATTTTTGCAGCTTCGATAATTTGGTGTTTAAGAGTAATGCATTTTCTATAGGCATCTAAAAATAGGTGATGAATCGTGATTGACTTTGTAACGATGCGGTCAATCCGTTTCAAGTAACGAGAATAAAATTTTACTGAGTTTTGTTTTTTAGGAGTGTTTTTGTGGTCCTTCGTTATATCGATTCATCTAAATTGCCTACACGTTGGGGTGATTTTGATATTCATGGGTTTGAAGACCCATTTAAAGGAAAAGAGCATATCGCGATTAGCATGGGAGACAGTCGCCTAGATTCTCCGCTTCTGGTGAGAGTCCATTCGGAATGCTTGACGGGTGACGCCTTAGGAAGTTTGCGTTGCGATTGTGGCGAGCAACTTCACATTGCCATGCGCCGCATCGCGGAGCTTGGTCGAGGAGCTATTTTGTATCTTCGGCAAGAAGGGCGAGGTATCGGACTGGTGAATAAAATTAAAGCCTATCAGTTGCAAGATCTCGGGGCTGATACTGTGGAGGCAAATGAACGTCTTGGATTCGGTGCGGATATGCGAGACTATTCGGTGTGTTTGCCGATGTTGCAACATCTTGGAGTCAGACGGGTTCAACTGATGACTAACAACCCTAGAAAAGTCGAAGCCCTCTCGGCGCTCGGTATTGACGTAGTCAAAAGAGTCTCGCTCAACACCAATAGTAATCCTCATAACAGTTCATACCTTTCGACTAAGGCAGGGAAACTTGGACATATTTTTGATGACTATGACGAGATTTAATATGTGTGCACAAGAAGAATCTAAATTAGCAAAACGCATAATTCCTTGTCTGGATGTTGATAAGGGCCGAGTTGTTAAGGGGGTTCAGTTTGTCGATATTAAAGATGCTGGAGATCCAGTAGAGGTCGCAAGGCGATACAATGAGCAGGGTGCTGACGAGATAGCGTTTCTTGACATCACAGCGAGCCATGAGGCGCGAGATACTACACTGCATACGGTAGAGCGTATGGCAAGTGAAGTTTTTATTCCACTTACTGTCGGTGGTGGAGTTCGAAACATAAGTGATATTCGAAATTTATTGAATGCCGGCGCCGATAAAGTAGCCATTAATTCTGCCGCAATCAATGATGCGAAATTTGTTCGAAGCGCTGCAAAGCGTTTTGGTTCGCAATGTATTGTTGTAGCAGTTGATGCCAAACGATCTGCATATCCTCAAGAAGATAGATGGGAAATTTTCACCCATGGTGGAAGGAAAGCCACCGGAATAGATGCTGTAGATTGGTCCAGAAAAATGAGCGACTATGGTGCTGGTGAGCTTTTGCTTACCAGTATGGATAGGGACGGAACTAGAAATGGATTTGATCTTGAGTTACTCGCTCACGTGACAAGCGCCATTCCGATTCCCGTTATTGCATCTGGCGGAGTTGGAGCACTAAATCACTTGGTAGAGGGAATTGTTTATGGCGGCGCAGATGCAGTACTTGCAGCAAGTATATTTCACTTTTCGGAGTATTCGATTTATGAGGCAAAACGCTTTATGCAAGAAAATGGCGTGCAAGTGCGGCTCTAACTTGGCCTAATTCGTAACCAACTGTTCAACATGGATCCGAAGAAGCTTTGCAACTTTATCGGTGCGGATTGGGCAGAAAGACAAATACACTCACCATTCTGAGCCCCCATTGGCTGGTGCGTGTCGCCCGGTTGACGTAAGATAAAATCTCCCTCTTTATAAACTGACTTCTCGTCAGAGAAACTTCCTTTTAATACTACAGTGTACTCCAGCCCTCTGTGGTCATGCTTTGGGGTCTTGCCGCCGGCACATATTCGGTGCAACGCGACCTCAAACTTATTTTGTCCAGTTTTGAGCCCAGCCACGTCTACTGACTTAGAAAGTCTGCGCCAGTTTAATTTTTCGTACGTCGCTGCTATAAGCTTGTTTACAAGTGGTGGAAACTGCCCTTTCAGAGATTTTTGAGCGGGTTCGTCAACCTCGGCAGCATCGATCTTGGCCATTACTGACTCGAGGAGTATTTCTTCGTCTTCAAGGCCAGAGGTTTGGGACGGCCTCTGTGAAACCGCCTCACAGTTTTTCTCCATAAAATGTGAACCTATTTGTTCTAACCTATGCAATGTTCCCCTACAGTGTGGGCAAAAATGTAAATGAGCGGACACACAAATCGATTCTGCGGTATCGAGAGAACCAGCTGCGAATTCAACTAGCATGTCCGCACTAGGGCAGTGTGAAGGCTTATTATTCATTATAGTCATTCTCTTGATACTCTGATGGCACCAGTACTTGCATTTTTTGAAGTGCTAGCCGAACTCTGGACTTCACTGTTCCCAAAGGAAGCCCCAACTCTACAGATGTTTCTGCATGTGACTTCCCTTCAAGATATACCTTCCGCAGAATCTCATTCTGCTCTTTTGGTAATTTTGACAACGATACCTGTAATTTGCTCTCGCTTCTTTTTTGTTGGAACAGCGAAGCAGGTGTCTCTTCGTCAGGTTCGTGCCAATAGTCCTCATTTTCAAGTGGCAAGTGCTGTGTGTTACTTTTTCTGCGGAGCATGTCGATCCTGCAGTTTCGAGCGACCGTGTAGATCCAAGTCGTCGCTGATGCCTTTTCTGGATTGAAGCCTGCAGCTTTTTGCCAGACCTTGATCATGACTTCTTGTACAAGATCTTCATTTAGGCCGGGAAACCACCCTTCATGCTTGCTTGACTGCGCGAAGCTTTTGATGAGAGGTGCGTAGTGTTTGAAAAGCTGAGCAAACGCCTCTTTGCTTCGATTAGTTCCTACATCTATGAGGAGCTGACTCCATTGATCGGAACGCCTTATTGAGGAGCCAACTTCAGAAACCGCTTCGCTCATTTGAGTAGACAATTTCACCTGTTTAAACGGGATGTGCATCATACTGCATTTTTTCTCATATTTTAATCTCTTTACGACCATATTACATATGTGGATTAACTTTATTGAACGAGCATACATCAAGTGATTGTAGTTTAGCGCACCATTATAAATAAAAATAGTAATAATAACGATTATCATTTGCGTTCATTAACATTACAGGGTAGTCTAGTAACTGAATAGATCGCCGGTCCCCTGCCGATGCAGTTAGCACAAGAGTGCAGTGGATTTTATCGGGGTGACTTAGATACCCCCTCATTAAATTTTTACTAGAATGACCGAATAAGGAAGTGAGTTATGGGAAGTTTTAAATATGTCTTCATGGTTGTTTTTGTTCTCGTCATCACAGGTTGTTCAGATGGTGAAGATGGAGCGCCGGGAGCGACAGGGCCGCAGGGCCCAGCGGGAGCTCAAGGGCCTGCTGGCCCGGCGGGTCCACAAGGACCAGCAGGAGCCGACGGAGCGGATGGAGCTCAAGGGCCTGCTGGCCCGGCGGGTCCACAAGGACCAGCTGGAGCGGATGGCGCGGATGGAGCTTCAGCAAGCGAGTTAACAGAAAATATGATTTATGCGTACACTAACAGTCATTTTTCTCCGGCAGAAACTGATTCGGTCAGCTATACAGGGCAAACAGCGCGACAGCTCTTGATTGCCGATATGGCGTACTACATGTCGACTGTTCTGTCCGATGATGCTGCCAATACTATTGCCTCGGTCACATCAGACCTGGATTTCTTCATTAAGGGAACTGACGCGGATGTTGCTAGTACTCTTATTGCGACGCACATCGCTGACGCTGCAAATGTTACCCTGAAAGACGCCGCGACTTACGGGGCAATATCGACTGGAAAAAACCTTGATGGTAAGATTGCCGGAGGCAATGGTAGAGGTGGCGGAGAAACGACCAAGTTAATTGAAAATGAGTTTTTTGGATGGAGTGAGGGAAGTCCCACCTTGCCAATAGATTTAGTAAATCAATGGATTAATCAGCAGGCTGTGTTGGCATCTGATGGGGTAGCGGTACAAGTCACTGATGCAACTGGTGCGATTTCATCAGCAAACGTGAATACAGATGCTTATGGCCGAAACTTCCGGCAGCTCATGCAAAAGTTTTTGATGGGTGCGGTTAACTTTTCACAGGGCACCAACGACTACTTTAAAACCAACTTTGTGACTTCTTTGGGCACCGAATACAACGAAAAAGGTTATTCTAGCGGCGAGCATAAGTTCGATGAAGGTTTTGGTTATTACGGGGCAGCCCGCGATAATTTGTTGTATACCGACCTCGAGGTCAGAGCAAAAAGCGGAAGAGTTGGATGGAACAAGGGTTATCATGATACCAACGGTGACGGAATGATCGATGTACGAAGTGAGTATAATATGGCGCACTCACAAAACTGTGCCAAGCGGGATGCCGGATCAGCTTCTGGTCCAACGCCAACCGACTTCTCCACTGAAGTGATGACTCATATGTTAGCTGCACGACAGATTATTAGTGATGGCGCAAATAAACTGACTCCTGGACTAACAGCGGAAGAGGACGCGGCTCTTCAGGTTCACATAAAGACTGCATCTGTCGCGTGGGAAAAGTGTATTGCAGCCACGGCAGTGCATTATGTGAACGATGTGCTTGCCGATATGTCGGAATACAGCAACGGGTACCCAGCATCTCTCGCCAATTTTGAAAATGTGGCAAAACACTGGTCCGAGCTAAAAGGATTTGTTTTGAGTTTGCAGTTCAGTCCTGCGTCACCATTTCGTGATCCTGATTCTTCAGTCGATTTGGATCATTTGAAGATGATAAGTAGCTTGTTAGGTGATGGTCCGATGCTAGCAAACGGATATCAGATGGGAGTTGCGCCAACGGGTTCTTATGAGGATGCCCTTTATGCTTATCAAGGTAAGCTGAACAAAGTACGAGATGTCCTACAGCAGGCTTACGGCTTCTCAGATGCAAATACTCTTGCTTGGTAGTTGGTTTAAAATTTGACTGTTCAGGCGTTTAGACTCAGTGAGGGTCAACTCAGGTTGGCCCTCACCGTCGTTTGAAGGTTCTCATTTCGATGAAATATCGCATAGGTTGGTACCGCTTCGATAGAGAAAGGCAATGCGCAGACAGACATTTACATTAGATGTATCGCATAACAAGAGTCCATACTCTGCTAATTTTTCGTAGGTCATTTACGAGATTTTATTTAAAGGATTGATCGAACCATGTTTTCAAGACCCTTTTCCAATCACGTTCTATTTTCGATAATCATAGTTTTACTGTTAGTGCATGACAATGGCTTCGCTGATACCCCTTTATCAATCTTTGTTCGCCTAAACAGCGAGGACACTGCCCCGTATTACGTGTTTTCCGCGACGGAAAATGGTGAGCCTATCACAATTAATCTGGAGCGCGGTAAGACATACAACTTCACAAGAACTGATTACAACCATACATTTAATTTGGGTAGTGCGTGGCTTCAGCCGATGCCTGGTATCACTATGGCGAGTACCTCTTCGACAGATATACCCTCAGACGGTGTTGGTTCCATAGAATTTGGTCAGACCTTGACGGTATCAATTCCAATAGATTTTTTTAGCGACAGTCCGCTAATATATTATTGCTACGCGCACAGCTGGATGAGTGAGCCTATCTCGATTATTGGCTCAGTCGAGGGCGTCAATACAAATCAAAACGCTGGAATAAGTAGCGGTTCGACTCCTCTTGAAGAGGGAGTTGGGGGTATCGCATACCACTGGAATAGCCACACCTTAATCGAGAATGTTGAGTTTACCTTGGTCGGAATGGATGGGAACAATACGTCGGGTAATCCAAAAACCACCTTATCTGATTCATCGGGCAGTTTCTCAATAATTCCAGAGGCCGATGGAACGAATCATCTTACCGTTAGTAGGCCAATTACCGATGCAGAAACCGGTAGCGTGATAAGCTCAGCAGATGCACTGGCGGCGCTCAAAATCGCTGTGGGCATCAATCCCAACAATGATCCGGATGGCTCTGGGCCAATGGAGGCATTGGCAATCTCGCCTTACCAGTATATCGCATCTGATATGAATAGTGATGGACGAGTAACATCATCAGATGCCCTAGCAATATTAAAGTCCGCGGTTAATTTAGGAACTGCTGAACCGCGTCGGTGGGTATTTGTCTCAGAGGACTATGATTTTTGGAATGACAGCTCTCAGAGCTTTCATACCTCAAATTCTAACGTTACTTGGGAGCGTGATGGAATTACTCTTGAATATTCTGAAAGCAGCGCTAAAAATGTTGTAGGTATCTTGATGGGCGATGTGAATGGAAGCTGGACTTCGGCTGGCCAGAGCGTAAAAATTTCAGACAGTCATCTTGCGCGAATTGTTTCCTCGTACAGAGGCGCCAACGCGCAATGGGGTATTCAAAGCTCTTCTAGTGGGGAGAACGGCACGGAGTCAGGTAATGAGTCCCCCGACACTGTTGCACCGGTTATAAGTCTTATAGGAGATAATCCGCAGACTTTGGAGGTTAACGCCGCCTATATAGAATTGGGTGCAACCTCAGATACTGGTGAGACGGTTAACGTGTTCAACGGAAACGTTGATATGTCGACTCCTGGAGAATATGTCGTCACATATAACGTTTCTGACGCGGCAGATAATGCCGCTGATGAGGTTAGCCGGATAGTGAGCGTTGTTGATTCATCTGCACCAATTACAAAGCACTCTGTGCTGACGAAGATTATCGATACAGTCGTTATTCCGAATCACAAGGATGTTGCGGAACGGGCTGAAAGTTTTGCTTCGGATGGAGGAGCGATTTCGGATTACTGTAGTGCCATTGGTTCTGATAAAGAAAGTATTAAATTAGATAACGCGAGAAACTCATGGAAGAACCTCATGGGTGCGGTGCAAAAAACAGAGCTTCACATCATTGGACCCTCTGCGAAGAATAGCAAGTCTCTTCATGATCGAGTTTACTATTATACCCCGGAGCAGCAGTTATCGACGTGCTATACCGACGTCGCAGTAGAGCAGTTGCATAATGTTGTAGATTTCGATGTTTCGGCTGTAACTTCTAACCGAAGAAGCTTGTCGGCAGTCGAATACCTTCTTTTTAATGACGATTTGAGTCACACATGTAGCTCACGGGTTGCGGCTGTGGCTGACTGGTCAACATTACCCGAATCAGAGCGCAAATCTCGTCGGTGCATGTATGCAAAAGCCCTTGCAGTAGATGTGGCGGAAAACGCAACTAAGATTCATTCTCAGTGGGAGGCAACCGAGCGAGAAATTTTTACTAGAGAAGGCGACGTGGGCACATTCTTTGAGTTGATGACTGATGGATTATATTACTTTGAGAAGTATTCGAAATCGGCAAAGCTTAATGCTCCGCTCGGAGTTGACAACCTTTGCACCACTGATCTTACTTGTCCAGAGTTAGTCGAGGCACCTTTCAGTGAAACGTCTCTAGAAAATATCAAAGTAAACGCACAACAGTTTTACGACATTTTTGAGTTGGGACTTGATTCTTTGGCGGATCAACGAGCGGGAAGCGATTCTTGGTCTTCTGGTTTCAAGTCAATGATTCTTGACGTCATCTCTAAAATAGATGCAATTTTAGGTTCGTCTCCGAGTTTATCGCTTAAAGAGCGTGTAGATAACATAACCGATACGGGCGATCTGACGGCGTGTACAAATGCGTTTGCAAACCCTGAGAGCTCCTCCGGACCAGAAATCTGTTTGCTGGCAGGACTTATGAAAAAGGTAACCGACGATATGAAGATAGAGTTTGCGTTGTACCTTGACGTCGACTTGCCAGAAGGCGCCCAAGGTGACAATGATTAATAAAACATCTAGTGTCTTGTTTCTTTTTATTCTCCCAATTTCGTTTGATATGTCTGCAGATTTTGAGGATTTGAATAGTGGAGATGTAGTGAGGGACATTTTAATCATTGGTACTAATGAAACAAAAGATAGGCTACCGGGGTCCGGCATTTATTTAGGTGCAGATCAATTGGAGAAGCAGAATTACAGTGACCTCAATCAAATCGCGAGCTCCGTGCCAGGTGTCTACGTGCGTGAGGAGGATGGGTATGGATTAAGACCCAACATTGGTATTCGCGGTGCTACATCGGATCGAAGCCAAAAAATTACATTGATGGAAGATGGAGTACTTATTGGCCCTGCGCCTTACTCGGCGCCAGCCGCATACTACATAACTAATCCATCACGATTGAATGCGCTTGAGGTTCTGAAAGGGCCGTCAGTGATTCGTGCCGGCCCTCACACGGTTGGTGGAGCGGTGAACTTATTGACTCGTCCAGTTCCTGATGAAGATGAGCTCCAAATTGATGTCACAGCAGGATCACGTGGGTATCACAACATTACCGCTGCCTTAGCACATGTTGATGGAACTTTCGGGATCCTTTTGGAGGGGCTTACTTATGGCAGTAGTGGGTTTAAAAAACTAGATGGCGGAGGGAATACTGGCTTCATCCGGAATGACGTTAATCTTAAAGTGCGTTGGGAGCCAGCGACGAGCTCCCCGCAAGCATTCGTCGTTAAATTAGGTTTTGCGGATGAGGATGCGGACGAGACTTACCTTGGTTTGTCAGACGAGGATTTCCAAATATCTCCGAGCCGTCGATACAGGGCATCTCAACTAGATCGATTTCAGTCAGACCACAAGCAAATCCACCTAAGCCATGTTATAGAGCTTGAGGATAACCTGGAGGTGAAAACTAAGCTTTATTACAACGAGTTCTGTCGTTCCTGGAACAAGTTCAATGGTTTTATTGATGGCCCTCAGGCCCAGGATGTATTGAATAATCCGGGCGCTTATACTAGTGCATATAGCACCCTTTTAGGAGTGAGAGACTCGGTCATTGGCGACTACACTAATTCTACAATTGACGTGACTGATAATGACAGAGAATATAGCTCGCACGGCTTTCAGACAGATGTTATGCAGAAGAAAACTTTCCTTGGTTTGAGACATGCTTTGCGTATCGGGATCCGGTATCACGAGGATGAAGTTCGCCGTCGTCATAAGCTCAGGGGCTATCTGATGAGTTCAGGAAGCCTTATTTTTGATGACATAGTGAGACCGTATAAAACTGATAACTTTGCACATACCTCAGCGTTAGCACTCTACGTTTCAGATGAGCTTGAGTGGAAAGATTGGACACTGAATTTGGGCGTAAGATATGAGAATATCAGCGGTCTGGTTGACAACTATTTACTCAATATTACTACCAAAAATGAACAAACGATTACCGCACCAGGTATAGGATTACATCGACAGTTAACTAATCGTCTCAGCATATTCGGAGGTGTTTATGTCGGATTTTCTCCGGCAGGGCCGGGTAGATCGGGAGCAGATGCTGAGGAGAGTGTCAACCAAGAATATGGTATTCGGTTTGTCGATGATAAAGTTTTCGGAGAATTTATTGCCTTCAAAAGTGATTATGATAATTTGCTCGGGCGTTGTCGTGCGTCTGATATTGACTGTAGTATTGGTCAAGAATTCAGCGGAGGTTCTGTTCAGATTGAAGGTCTCGAGATGATGGTACAGGGCGACTGGAATTTTGCAGATTTTTTCCCAGTAATGATGCGATTTGGGTATACTTATTCGGCTGCACGCTTCAAGGAAACTTTTTTATCTCAGTTTTCCCAGTGGGGCTTGGTAAATTCCGGCGACGAACTTCCGTATATACCGAGGCACGTGGGGCGGATGGACATCGGTGTTTCAAGAGGTTATTGGTCGTTTGACTTTGCGGCAAAGCACCAGCATGAGATGCGTGAGGTGCCGGGTGTTGGCCCCGTTGAGGATAGACTTCACACAGAAACTCTAACATCGATAGATCTGGCGGTAACAAGAGTAATTAGTAAGAATTTAGAGCTAAAGTTCTTAATAAGAAACGTTGGCGATGCTGCTAAAATTATATCGCATAGACCTTATGGTGCTCGCCCCAATGCTCCACGTACAATACTCGGAAGAGTTAGTTATCAATTATAAAATTTTGGATTGACTATGATCATTGATTGGCTGTTTGAACCAGCACAGTTTTTTTTAGATCCAGCGAAACGTGTATATTGGCTCTATCTGCTTAGTGCTTTGGTAGTAGCCTCACTTGCAGTTACGTATCAGGAGGGGCGATTCCAACCATTGGAACAGTTGCGTAGCCTCGTAAATCTAAGATATTGGTTATCAAAATCAAGCTTATACGATTTGTTTTTAATGATTTTTAACTCAGTGATAAGATTAGGCCTCTTAATCCCTCTCTTCGGAAGTCACCTTGCCGTGACAGTTTTGGTGGGCGGCTTTTTGCAAGAGACATTCGGAGACGCGCCAAATATTGGACTGGATTGGATTTGGATTGCGGTTATTTTCAGCAGTGTATTTCTGTTAGCTGATGATCTCAGTAGATTTGGACTTCATTATTGTATGCATCACTTCGAGTTCTTATGGTATTTCCATCGCACACATCATAGTGCAACTGTTTTGACACCCATGACAGTGTTCCGAGTACATCCAATAGAGCATTTGCTGTATTTTAGTCGAAGCTTTTTGGTATTTGGCACAGTAACAGGAGTATTTATTTGGCTTTTTTCGCAGCATTTGACAGGGCTACAGATCTTGGGAGTAGATGCGTTCGGATTTCTGTTTAATTTTGCGGCCGCTAATTTGAGACACTCGCATATCTGGATTTCATTTGGTCCGTTTGAAAGGCTTTTTATCAGTCCAGCACAGCATCAGATGCATCACAGTGTCGATCATGGAAATATCAACTTCGGAAGTATCTTATCAATCTGGGACGGTTGGTTGGGTACACGAGTTTATGCGGAGAAAAAAATTGATATGCGCTTTGGTATTAATGATGAATCTGTCAGCGAGTCACGTCTACGCACGGATAATAGTAACCCATCATCAGAGGTTGGCGTCTAACCATCGGAATGTTCTCTGATGGTGTTGATAGAGCTTCTTTGATGTCTAATTTCCTCAAATGACGCTTCTCAATCCCTTGCATCCCTGAGGAACCAGATCTAAGCTACGCACACTCCAAACATAATAAAATAAGAGGTTTTTATTCCTATGGCAGATGACAATATAGACGTGATTAATGCACCGAAAACTGAGGCGAACATGTTTACATTTGCGGCCCTAGCATCTTTGTTCTTTATGTGGGGCTTCATTACCGTACTAAACGATCTTCTCATTCCAGCATTTAAGGCTTCATTTGATCTCACTTACACCCAAGCGTCCCTGGTTCAGTTTTGTTTCTTTGGCGCTTACTTTATTGTTTCGCCTTTAGCAGATCTGGTCGTTAAGAAAATGGGCTATCAAATGGGTATCGT
>PCCK01000103.1 GCA_002731695.1 Porticoccaceae bacterium | reverse complement strand
GTGAGCCCCGCATCAACCAATAACTTTGGAGTCCAGCTGACCACATAATAAAAAGCGTACATCAAAAAAAAGAATGCACACCAAATAAAACAGGTTTTTTGGGTATAAGGTTGCGACAATAGAGTCTTTAGGTTCACGTCTGCTTGTCGCTCCTCACTGAGAATAGTCATGCCAATCATAGGTAGATCCATCTTCCCCGAGAGCTCATTTAATCGATCGACGGAGTGTTTATCTCCTCGCGATAGTAAGAAATCCATTGACTCAGGAAGGAACCGGTAAGCAATCGGGATCATAGCCAAAGACGACAGACCACCAAACATAAATAACGATCGCCAACCAAATTCCGACAACAGGTAAACCGAGATGATACCTCCTACGATAGCACCCATTGGATAAGCAGACTGCAATATGCTGATACATAATCCCCGCTTTCTGTCATTTGATAGCTCAGAAACCATAGTGTTTAGCGTCGCCAACATTCCACCAATACCTAGCCCCGTGATAAATCTACACACCACTAACTCATACTTATCGGCTACTTGAGACGATATAAGCATACCTAAGGTAATGATTGTGAGACAAGCCAATACCAGTAGCCTGCGACCAAATCGATCTCCGTAGGGACCCAGCCAGACAGACCCGACTGCCATACCTATCAACCCAGCACTCAACAAAAGTCCAAGGTCGCCGGAGGACAGATCCCACTCAGCAGATACGGACGAAGCGGCGAAGGACATCACCAGAACATCGAAACCATCCAACATATTGATCACGACACAAAGGCCGATTGATGTAATTTGGAAAAAAGTCATAGGTCGGGTGTTAACCATCGACCGAAGTTCTTCAGCTGTCACATCACTCATGACGGTAGGTCTCCAACAAAAAAATCGTGTCTCGGCAGTTGTTATACCCTTTCCGAAAGGTTAAATTAATGAGCTTTTCGGTAATTATAACCAAGTGGCACTGGTACAGGCGAGAAAATATTATGATCGAAACATACAATGCCGTGGGTCTAGTTCCTACAGTGTGGGGGATTCGCAAAAGAGAGGAAATTTTCAAAAATATAGAGCACCTAGCATCTATGGCAAACGCAGCGCTCTGGCTCTCTTCTCTTGATCTTCCGGTAAAATTAATTGCGCTCCCAGAGGGTGCGCTCCAGGGATTTAATGATGAGGTGATGGATACAGATCATATAACCTATGCGCATGAGTGCGCCATAGACATTCCCGGACCGGAAACCGACACGATCGCCGAAAAAATCGCCCGACGTCATGGGGTTTACGTTATGGGACAGGCCAAGGCTCGGCATGAAGAGATAGCGGACCGCTTCTTTAATGTCGGTTTCATAATGGATCCGAAAGGCGAAATAATTCTCAAGCATTTCAAGGTTGCCCCGCTTTATCCGGTTGAGCACTCCGTATGTCCTCATGATATCTACGACTGGTGGGTTGAGCGTTATGGAAATACCCTAGAAAGCTTTTGGCCGGTGGTCGACACAGAAATCGGTCGAATGGGTATTATGATGGCGAACGAGGGCTCCTATCCAGAAAATGCCAGAGCACTAGCCATGAACGGAGCTGAGGTTATTTATCGAGCCTCCATTCCTCACCCCGCTGCATCCAATGACTATTTTGAAATCCAGACTCGGGCTCGCGCACTTGACAATAACTTGTTTGTCATTGCACCTAACATGGGAACCTATTTCCTCACCCAAGAGGAGGAGACCCCCGTAGATACCTTCGGTGGGCAATCTATGATTGTTGACTATCGAGGGCAGATCGTTGGGAAACAGAGTTACGGAGGTGTTTCAACCAGCGTCTGTGGCCCGATCAATATAGAGGCGATGCGCTCCCACCGACAAAATTCTCTATGGACCAACTGGATGAAAGACCTCCGCACTGAGCTGTACCAGATTGTTTATAAAGACCCCATATATCCAAAAAATCTTTACTTAAATCGTGCCCCGATGAAGCATGCAGAGTACGAGAAAGAGGTCCTCAAAAAACAGGTGCAGCTTCTCCAAGATGCCGACATATGGAAAAAACCCTCGCCCTAAGAGCTCGCATGCGAGAAGAACACTCACAACGTAAATAAAACGAGGACATGAATACAATGAAAACATCTAATTTATGGATCGATGGCAAAGAGGTACTTCCGTCTGGTGGCTTGTACTTCGACGACCTAAATCCTTCTGACCAGTCAATAATAGCAAAGGTCGCGAAGGGAACAACTTCCGACATTGATAAGGCTGTTGCCGCTGCCAAAAGCGCATTTGTATCTTTCAGTCATACTCAGGCGAAGGATCGTGAGGCAATTCTAAGTCGGGCTGCAGCGCTTGTTGAGCGTGACAGAGAAGAGTACCTGCGCCTGTTAATCGACGAAGTTGGTTCGCCAATGATGAAAGCTCAGTTCGAGGTTGATTACTGTATCAATGCGTTTAGAGCAGCAGCGGGTGTCCCTAGACGTTTGACAGGTGAGACAATGCCGCTCGACCGCCCTGGCGCGTTTGGAATGTCGGTACGGGAGCCTGTGGGAGTAATCGCTTGTATTACTCCATTTAATGTGCCGCTCCTTAAAAATGTCAAACAGATCGCTATGGTTATTGCGACCGGTAATACTTCTGTGTTGCTTCCGTCTGAATTCGCCACACAAGTTACCGTAAAATTTGCAGAAACATTGGCCGAAGCCGGCACGCCCGCTGGCGTTTTCAATTATGTAACAGGCGACCCCTTCGAGATTGGCGATCACCTGACAAGTCATGCTGATATCTCGTCAATCAACTTCTGCGGATCACCCCGAATTGGAAAACATGTCGCTAAATTGGCCGCAAAAGATTTGAAACCCATTACACTGGAGCTTGGAGGGAAAAATCCGCTGGTCGTGCTGGATGATGCGGACCTCGATAAGGCACTAGAGGCAGCAATGTTGGGAATCTTTTTCTTTCAAGGACAAGCGTGCATGGCTTCTAGCCGGATCATATTGCAACGGGGTATCGCCGATAAATTCATTCCTGCCTTTAAAAACATTGCGGCCAGTCTTAAAGTCGGAGACTTATCTGATCCCGAGACTGCAATTGGCCCAATTATCAGTGATCGACAACAAGAAAGGGTAAGACACCATATTGATGATGCGCTTGCCAAAGGGGCAATAAGGCTCCACGGTGACGAAAATTGGAAAGGTTCCTGCTGTCCCCCTACAATCTTGACAAATGTCGATAAAAGTATGAGTGTTTGTCGAGACGAAACCTTTGGTCCGGTCACGACAATTTATAAGGCAGACACAGTGGATGAGGCGATTAGTATGGCTAACGATACTGAATATGGCTTAAGCTTTTCGCTTTTTACTCGTGATATAACCACTGCGCTTAAAGTTGCCAAGAAGTCCAATGCGGGGATGGTACATATCAACGCTATGTCGATCCAAGACGAGCCTCATGTGCCATTTGGAGGCAATGGGATGAGTGGATTCGGTCGCGAAGGTACTGATGCCGATTTGGACATAATGACCCGCTGGAAGTGGATCACGGTCCAGCTTGACTAGAAGAACAGGATGATTACACACAATAAATTGAAAACTAACATTTTGGAAAAAGTACTATGAAATATCCTAACAAAATTCTCCTCGAGGAAGATGAAATTCCAACTCAATGGTACAACATTGCTGCAGATCTCAGCGTGCCCATGCCGCCTCCCCTTCACCCAGGAACAAGAGAACCCGCGACAGGCGAGGATTTCGCACCCCTTTTCCCCATGGCCCTGATAGAACAAGAGATGACAACCGAACGCTTTGTCGATATTCCAGGCGAAGTACTGGATGTCTATAAATTATGGCGGCCCACGCCACTTTTCAGGGCACGTCGGCTGGAAAAATTATTAGATACACCTGCAAAAATTTTTTATAAATATGAGGGTGTCAGCCCTGCAGGATCGCACAAACCAAATACCGCAGTGCCCCAAGTGTTTTATAACGCGATGGAGGGTGTGAAAAAACTAACTACCGAGACTGGAGCTGGTCAGTGGGGTAGTTCCCTTGCATTTGCCTGCGCACAGTTCGGTTTGGAGTGTGAAGTTTGGCAAGTTGCAGCCTCTTATCGCGCAAAACCATACAGAAAAACGATGATGGAAATCTGGGGTGGAAAGGTTCACCCAAGTCCATCCAAGGTTACAGAATATGGACGTGGACTCTTGGAGCAAGACGAGGATCACCCCGGCTCTCTAGGTATAGCCATCTCGGAGGCTGTCAGCGAAGCGATATCAGACAATAACACTCGGTACGCGCTCGGAAGTGTGCTTAATCACGTTCTCATGCATCAGACCATCATCGGAGAAGAGGCGCTCCTGCAAATGGCCAAGATCGGCGAGACACCTGACATACTTGTGGGCTGCACCGGCGGTGGATCCAACTTTGGGGGACTAGCATTCCCCTTCATGCGGGAAAAGTTCAAAGGAAAAATGCACCCAACCATTCGCTGCGTGGAGCCAAGTGCTTGTCCGACACTTACGAAGGGTGAATATAGGTATGATTTCGGCGATACTGCAGGTATGACCCCACTCATGAAAATGCACACGCTAGGGCATAATTTTATTCCGGAACCCATCCATGCAGGTGGGCTCCGCTATCACGGAATGGCGCCCCTTGTATCTCACATTTATGAGCTCGGTCTTGTTGAGGCAATATCGATCGCACAAAAAGAGTGTTTTGCTGCCGGAATCATGTTTGCGAAAACAGAGGGTATCGTACCAGCTCCAGAACCAACACATGCCATAGCCGCTGCCATACGCGAGGCACTTAATTGCAAGGAAACCGGAAAAGAAAAGACCATCCTGACAGCACTCTGCGGACATGGACATCTTGACATGTCCTCATACGAAAAATATTTGCTTGGCGAGATGCAAGATCTAGATTTAGATCAGACTGCAATTCAAGAAGCTCTTGAGGGTGTGCCTGTAATTTGATTATCTCTTAAACTGAAAACATTAAAAATAAATAGCTCTGATTAGTTTCTCACTTACATCTCCAGAAACCCACGATGAGCTTGCTTAGTACTTATTTTCAGTTTTGAGGTGACGATACGGTCATATTTTGAGATGGTATTGCTATATGGTGAAAGGGCATGAATGTACTTAGTAGGAAATCCACCATCAAAGTTAGCGACTTTATGTCGAAGTTAATATCATGCAATTCTGTTAGCAGCATTGATCCGAATTTGGATCATGGGAACCTGGAAATTATCTCACTTCTGGCAAACCACCTAGAAGTGTTAGGCTTTAGGTGTGAGGTCATGAAACTAGCTGACAATAAAGCTAATCTGATTGCAACACTTGGTTCGGGCCCGGGTGGCCTCGTGCTCGCAGGGCACACCGACACGGTGCCTTGTGACGAGCAGCTGTGGGACAGCAATCCATTCATACTCACTGAGCGAGACAACGCATGGTTTGGCTTAGGATGTTGTGACATGAAAAGTTTTTTTGCCCTGTCGGTCGAAGCACTCCAGCAACACCATGGCAAAAACCTAAAGCATCCTCTTATCATCATAGCCACAGCAGACGAAGAGTCATCCATGCGGGGCGCAAGAGCACTAGTGGCTGCAGGAAGTCCGATTACTCGCCGAGCAATTATTGGTGAGCCAACAGGTATGCGCCCAATATCAATGCACAAGGGCATCATGATTGAAAAACTTACCGTCACTGGGCGGTCGGGACACTCAAGTAATCCAAATTTAGGTCAGAACGCGATGGATATAATGCACAAAATTATATCCCAACTTTTGGAGCTCAGAGACCGGATGCGCCAGCAGAGGCATCCTGGTTTTAAAATCGACTATCCTACACTCAACTTGGGTTGTATTCGTGGAGGGGACAATGCTAACAGAATCTGCGGACACTGCTTCCTTGCGTTTGAGATCAGGCCACTACCGGGCATGAGTATCAATCAGCTACAATTTGACTTAGAAAGTGAAATTCGTAAGATTGCTGAAGCTGACCGAGCAGAGTGGAATCTAGAGCGTCTCTTAGTGCCGCCATTCCAAGCTGATGAGAACTCTGAGATGGTTTCTCTATGCGAAAAACTTACAGGACATAAGAGTGGCTCAGTGGCATTTGCCACCGAGGCCCCGTATTTTCAGGAGCTTGGGATGGATGTTGTCGTTTTGGGGGCCGGAGATATCGAGGTTGCACACCAGCCGAATGAATATCTGATGATGGACAGAATTAATCCGAATATACAATTTTTGTCTGAACTTATTGGCCACTGTTGCTTATAATCACACCTATGACAGCAAAAAGTTATGTAAACCTTTTTCGTGAAAGCGCGCCTTATATCCATGCGCATCGGGGCAAAACCTTTGTCATCGCTCTGACTGGAGAGGCGGTGGATGGTCCTAATAGTAAAAGTTTGTTGGCCGATATCGCTGTCCTACATATTATCGGCGTACGCATCATTCTCGTTCACGGTGCCCGTCTTCAGATTGATAAACGTCTGCATGAGGCGGGGTTAAATTCTACATTCCATGATGAGTTAAGGATTTCTGACGCCTCGATGATGCCTTACATCGAGGAAGCGATAGGCTCGACCCGTTTACAGCTAGAAAAATTATTGTCTATGGGCCTGCCCAACTCTCCAATATTTGGCGCTCAAATAAGGACTATAAGCGGTAATTTTACAATTGCAAAGCCACTTGGCATCCATAATGGGATTGACCACCTCTTCTGCGGTGAGGTCCGACGGATAGATCACGGTGCGATAGAATCTGCGCTCAGAGGTGGTTCTATTGTGATAATCCCGCCAATTGGATTTTCATCAACGGGCGAGGCTTTCAACCTCTCATACCAAGACTTAGCTTCCGAGGTAGCTTCATTTGTGAAGGCTGAGAAGCTTATATTTATAAGCTCTATTGATGGAGTTTATATCGATGGTGAGCTACAGAGAAGACTTTCCCTTGAGGCCTTGGGGCAGTTAATTGCAACCGATAAAGTACGATCAGGACTGGAAAGAAAAATTTTCCAGTCAGCCTACAAATGCTGCTCTAGGCAAGTGGAACGAGTCCATCTGATTACTGAAAAAACTGACGGAGCATTGTTGTCTGAACTATTTACCCGAGAGGGTACTGGAACACTTATATCAGAAGATAATTCGGAAACAATACGCAAAGCAAACATAGAAGACATTGGCGGATTACTTGAGCTAATTCAACCGCTTGAGCAGCAAGGAATACTTGTGAAGCGCTCCCGCGAGCGACTAGAGGTAGAAATTACACAGTTTTATGTCAGCATCCATCCTGAGGGCTTTCTCCTTGGCTGCGCGGCCCTTTATCCTCTTGACGGGGATATTGGAGAGATTGCCTGCGTTGCCACACACCCAGATTTCATCAAGCAGGGAACCGCTTCCCGCCTTTTGACCGTGATTGAAGAGAGAGCAAAACAAGAATCGATAAAGAGTCTATTCGTGTTGACCACGCATGCAGCGCACTGGTTCATTGAAAAAGGTTTTACCGAGTGCGGTCCAGATCTTTTGCCCAAAGACAAAAAATTATTGTATAACTATAAACGTAATTCTAAGGTCCTTTTAAAAATCATAAATCCTTAACTCTTGGTTTAGCAGAATTGTAATTTCTGGTATCCTTTCCAAAATTTGCTAACCGGAGTATCAGATGCCAAGGTATCGTTCCCATACAACAACGCAAGGAAGAAATATGGCCGGTGCACGAGCCCTATGGCGCGCAACTGGGATGACCGACGATGATTTCCAAAAGCCCTTGATAGCAATAGCAAATTCTTACACCCAATTCGTACCCGGACATGTTCATCTTAAGGACATGGGTGACCTAGTTGCTGCTGAAATTGCGAAGTTTGGCGGTATTGCCCGAGAATTTCACACAATCGCGGTGGACGATGGTATTGCCATGGGCCACGACGGCATGCTCTATTCCTTACCATCAAGAGACGTGATAGCCGATTCTGTCGAATACATGGTAAATGCTCACTGTGCTGACGCGCTTGTTTGTATCTCAAACTGTGACAAGATCACACCAGGTATGCTAATGGCGGCAATGCGACTCAATATTCCCGCTATTTTTGTCTCAGGAGGGCCTATGGAAGCAGGAAAAACAAAGCTTTCAGAGCACTCTCTTGACCTTATAGATGCGATGGTGATCGCGGCAGACGAGTCTGCCAGCGACGAAACGGTCGCCGAGTATGAGCGCTCCGCCTGCCCTACCTGTGGATCTTGCTCCGGCATGTTTACAGCGAACTCAATGAACTGCCTTACCGAGGCACTCGGCCTCTCTCTTCCGGGAAATGGAACTACGCTGGCAACTCACTCCGATAGGCGACACCTATTCCAAAATGCGGGACGAACCATCGTCTCTATGGCCCGCCAACACTATGAGGAGGATGATTACACCATTCTTCCACGGTCGATAGCATGTTTCGAGGCATTTGAAAACGCAATGTCTCTCGACATTGCAATGGGTGGTTCCACTAACACAATCCTGCATCTGCTTGCAGCTGCCCAAGAGGCGAAAATTGACTTCAACCTCCATGATATTGATCGACTATCGCGCAAAGTACCACTGTTATGCAAAGTAGCTCCCAGCACTCCCGAGTATCATGTCGAAGACGTCCATCGCGCTGGAGGTGTTATGGCCATACTAGGAGAGCTCGATCGCGCCTCTCTCATTCACAACCAACTTCCAACGGTACACTCTCAGACCCTTGGTGAAGCGCTCGCCAAGTGGGACATAGCGGCAAGTGCAAATGATGATGTCAGGAAATTTTATAAAGCCGGTCCCGGCGGGATTCCTACTCAAAACGCGTTTAGCCAAAGTACACGATGGCCATCGCTCGATCTAAACCGTGCAGAAGGTTGCGTGAGAGATTACGAGCACGCATTCAGCTCAGAGGGCGGATTGGCTATTTTATTTGGTAACATTGCCGAAGATGGGTGTGTGGTAAAAACCTCTGGAGTAGATGAATCAATACTAGTATTTGAGGGGCCAGCCTTTGTGACTGAAAGTCAAGATGCCGCGGTAGAGGCAATCTTGGAAGATAAGGTGTCGGCGGGAGACGTTGTAATTGTAAGGTATGAAGGACCTCGCGGAGGCCCGGGTATGCAGGAAATGTTGTACCCAACTAGTTATATAAAGGCGAAAGACCTTGGCAAGGCTTGTGCATTAATTACAGACGGGAGGTTTTCCGGCGGCACTTCAGGACTCTCTATCGGCCATGTTTCTCCAGAGGCTGGAGCGGGCGGCAACATAGCGCTCATAAGGCATGGTGACACAATTCGTATAGATATCCCTAACCGGAGCATAAACGTTATTTTGAGTGACGCAGAACTCATAAGCCGCAGGAAAGCACAAGAATCAGCTGGCTGGCATCCATCAGAGCACCGTCCCAGATCAGTTTCTGCTGCGTTAAAAGCTTACGCAAAACTTGCCACAAGCGCCGACAAGGGGGCTGTGAGGGATCTTTCTCAGCTCTGAGGCATTTTTTAACCAATTCTCGTTAAAAGAAATGCAGTACCTGAACCTTACGAAAGACACCACGAGTTTTGTTTCTAGAACGGAAGTGCGTTTCGGCGATAAGAGTCTAAGCCTTCCCACACCCTCGAATTTTCAGACCCACATCCCTAAGTTTTTGTAACCTTGAACCCTCGCTTTCAGAGAACTGGATCCACTGTCTCGGATATTTCTTGGCCTTCTTATCTTTCGCATTTTTTAACGATTTCTTGAATGCACTAATCGCATCGTTAAAGCAGTTAAGGTTTACCAACGCATTACCCATCACTAGATAATTAGTATCAGGACGTTTAACCCCGCCCTTCCGAGAGGCACGTGTCGCCGCCCGATATGCATCCTTATCTCTTCCTAAATCAAGATAAATACCTGCGAGCCTCGCCTGTAAATTACCCGTATCCGCTTTTTCTGAGGCAGCCTCTAGAGCTAACACAGCCGAATCAAGATCCCTCGACTGGTACCAAGCAGTTCCCAAAACTTCGAGATTTTTCGATGAGCGCTCTACAAAGCCATCTCTCATTCCTCTATCAATGATCTTCGCAGCACGATATGGCACCTCGGCTCCAAGATACATGTATGCCATGCTCATCACTTCGCTTTCTTTGTCTAACTGGTCGTTTAAATAAATCAGTTCAGTGCTCACGAGCCGATCCATCTCGCGCTCACGCTCACCATACATGCCGCCCAGCTGCTTCCAATATGTCCACTTGGGGTAGTGCTTCACCAGCTTTTCCAGAATTTTAATCACAGTCGGATAATCGTTTTTCTCATAATAAAGAACACGTTGCAACCCCCAGTAACGCTCTTTCGGCAAGATGCCCTTAGACTCCTGATCACTAATGGCCATCTCCACTGCAACCAGCGCGTCAGCCTTTCGCTCCAGCTGATAATAAATTTGCGCCATAAAATATCTTTGGTCCGCTCCAATTATTGTCGCCTCATCCAGCCATGCCTCGAGCTGCTGCGCCGCGTTCTTATAGTCTTCCTCGGCAGCATATAACTGAGCAAGAGTATATCGAACATCTAACCGGACTTCGGGCGGGGTGCCTACTCCCTCGACTACCTTACGATATGACTTAATAGCATTTGGAAAATCATCTAGCGAAAAATAGACATATGCCGAAAACTGCCAGATCTGCGTCTGCTCATAATCGCTCTTGCACGTCTTGCTACTGGCTTCTACATCCTGAAGCGCCTTCAGGGACTCGGCCCACAGCTCTTCCTCAAGAGTTACCTGTATCTTCTCAAGAGCCTTTGAGCATTTAGCCCCCACAGACTCTCGTTTGCGTGTTTGGACATCTTTATATTTTTTCTCCTTCTTCTCCTCTTCTGCATGAACCGCGCTGACAAAATAAAACTCGGGGTTTATTAATGAAATAGCACAAGAGAGCGTAAAGGCCGAAATCAAAATCCTAATTGAAAAAAAATTCATGCACCTTCCCCTATTTCTGCATCTGGAAAGTAAACTTGTACATCACGCCGGACACCTCTTCAGGCACCCCGTCAACAACCCTAGGGTTATATTTAAGCTTGTTTGCAGCCTTCAAGGCTGCCCTTCCAAAACCCCATCCCTCTGGATCTTCCTCAACCATTATCGGATCCCTAACACCGCCGGTCGTGGTAATAATTACTTGCACGACAGCGTATCCCTCCTTGCCTCGAGATTGTGCTCGGCGAGGATACTGAGGTTGAGGGACATAAACAGGTATAAAGTCTGTGTCCCTAGCAAAAGAACCTAACCCGACGCTTAGCTTGTTAGCAACCGGCGCCGCGGCCATACTTACCATGTTTTCTGGAGTCTCGAATTCAATGTTGTCATCCGGCAAATCCGGAGGAGGTTCCGGCTCGTCAGGCTTCTCAATCTCCGCCACCTTTGCGTTTGTAGTCCTCTCTCTTTCTACATGCAAAAAATCAGCAATCTTGATGGATTCTTTTTCATCCATCTCTTTATTACCGGAATCAATCAGCTTAAACATCAACACGATCAAGCAAAAGGTAACCATGACCCCAAGCAGCGCCGATGTTCCCAGCCTTAATATTGCCATAATATAAGCTCAGTCGTTTTCAACAGAAACCGCTATGGGAGAAATGCCAATGTCCTTGGCAATATCCGCAACCTTGGCGACCGATTCGATGTTAGATTCATTATCAGCCTGGATAACCATCCCACCCTTAGGATTATCATTAAAAAGCCGCGTAAGATTGAGTTTCAAGGCAGTAGTCTCAACACGCTTCTTATCAATCCAAAATTCATTATTGCCACTGACCGCTACCAAAATACCTACTTTTTTGTATGGATCTGCAGTATTTGCATCAACCTTGCTAACCTCAACTCCGGGCAACTTGATGAAGGATGCAGTCACAATAAAGAAAATCAGCATTATAAAAACCACATCCAACATGGGCGTAAGATCTATAGCCTGACCCTGTTGCGCAGCGCTACTTGTTCTAGTCCGCATGTGAGTTCATTTTCCTCAATATTGTCATGTTAAATTAATGCCATTAATGATCCATGGTCAAATGGTCTTCAAGTAGGTGCTTCTCTCGTTCCGCATGTCGCTCGACATAAGTTAGACCAAAGACGCCCGAAAGAGCCGCAACCATGCCGGACATTGTGGGCACCGTTGCCTTCGAAACCCCTCCTGCCATTGCTTTCGCATCCCCACCCCCCGTGAAAGCCATCACGTCAAACACCACAATCATACCCGTCACCGTGCCCAACAGACCGAATAGCGGCGCCAAAGCGACAAGTGTTTTGATCATCATGATATTCTCATCAATCTTGATGCTAACCTCTGATATCAGCTTTTCCCTAACTTGGCGGGCACGCCTCGACTGTCTCTCGGACCTCAACTCCCATTTTTCAAGTGCAATATTAATATCCCGCCCTACAGCTCCGCGTAGATACCACATACGCTCGAAAATTAGGGTCCACATAACAAAAAGAAGGACAACAATAGCCCAAAGGACACTCCCCCCGGAATCCATAAACTTACTCGCCTCAGCAAAAAGATCCTCGAAAAACATGTCATCGCGCCTCGACCGAGTCCGCAACAATACCGGCGCTTTGTTCCTCTAAGATATGCAAAATACGCTGAGCTCTGCCGTTAACAAGTGTGTGCATGAGTACCGTAGGAATAGCCACGACCAGACCTAAGACAGTAGTAACAAGGGCCTGAGAGATACCGCCTGCCATCGCCTTGGGATCTCCAGCACCAAACAAAGTTATCATCTGGAACGTAATAATCATTCCGGTCACGGTTCCAAGTAGCCCCAATAAAGGAGCAACCATAGCTATAATTTTCAAAAGATTCAGTCCTGACTCGATAGCTGGGCGCTCCTTCAGAACCGCCTCATGAAGTTTGAGCTCCAAAGATTCTGGGTCAAGCCTTGGGTTGTCTGCTGCAACTTGTAAAACTCGTCCAAGTGGGTTTTTAAGGTTAGGGGCAGAGGTCTTAAGCTGCGAGCTAACTCCCGAGGACATCATAAATAACGCAGTAAATCTCCAGAGCGCCAGTGCGATCGCAAAAGCAAACACTCCGGTAATCACGTAACCTACAATACCGCCAAAATGCCAACGTTCTTCCAACGTCGGTGTATTTATGAGCGCTCGCAGAAGACCGCCCCCGAGTGGTCCAGTTGGGTCGAGCCCAACTTTAGTAAAGCCGCCGCTGGCGGACTGAATTTCGGCCGCACTGTCCTGATATTTTCCAGCGGGCTGTCGCGGAAGCTCTGAGACAATACCGCTATCAGGATTATATTCAAGGTACATTCCATCGGCGAGTAAGTTATAAGTCCCAACCCGCACAACCTGCATCTGCCGCTGGTTTCCGCTGGCCAAGGTGACCTGCCTATCAAACTTCACTATGCGACCGCTCTCCACCATCTCACGCTGCTGCTCAAACCAAAGCTGCTCTATGTCCTCAATCGAGGGGAGTCTGGTGTCGCTACTCATCTTATCAATTAACTCGCCAAGAAAATCAGTGCGACCCGGAATCTGAGAACTTACCACGGACTGTTTCAAGTTTTCACGCACATCACCCGCCGCCCCAGTTAAGTGACCAAAGAGTTCCTTCAAGGAGCCTAAACGCTTGTCTAACTGTTGCCTAAGTCCCGCAATCTTACGCTCATTATCCCTTATGTTCTGCTCAAGCTGATCTGACCGACGCTCCTCACTAGCCCTCGTGCCTTGGGCTTTCTTGAGTAATCTTCCCTGCTCATTTTTATTGGAATTAAATGCGGTTTGACGTTTGGTATATTCTGCCGTCTCAGTGCGCTTTGAGGTTTCAATCATTTGCAGTAACTCATCAAGGCTCTTTGCATCTTGAGCATTCAATGAGGTGCTGACTAACCAAAAGCCTAAAAACAAAGACGCAACAGATGTTTTCACTAAAATTTTCATTAGAGTATCTCCGGTGCGGTAATAGGCATTTCGATAACATCTTGCGGTGATAACTTCTTAGCTATCCGAATACCTTGGTCAACAGGCCTTCGGTACTCTGACCCAAGCGTCTGCCATGCTCCGGACCCCTTATTCCATGCTCCAGTCTGTGACTTATCTTTAGTTTGATAAGCTAAGGCAACGCGCCCTATTCTGAGCACGTCTACTTCGACTTCAGTTCCATTAGCATTTATGTCGATCATTGCCCGATAAGTTTCAAGAGATTGACTGTAATCCGACTCGATATCATAGACCTCCAGAATCTGTCGAAACTTTTCAGCAGCGGAAAATCGGGCACTGTCTAAATTCACCGACAATTCTTCAATAGCTGCCAACCGCTGATCTCTCTTAAAAGGCATATCAAGGGCGATAAAATCCTCCAAGCTTTCTAGCATGCTTATCATTAAGGGAGTTATCCCTCGCTCGATCACCGTTGCATTTGCAATTGACTCCTCAAGCTCCGACATCATCTTATTTTGACTACTAACTTGGCGCTCGAGTTGAGAATTATACACCCTAAGTGATTCGATTTGCTTATTGACTTGTTTGAATTCTTGCAAGAGACCGTCAGTCTGATCGGCGATACGGTCGACCCTTATCTGCGCAACTCTTGCTGCCTCTACCTTGTCGGCTCCTGCCTTTAAAATGTCACCTACCTCCGCCGCCATACAACATGAAGCCACAAAGGCAGCGACCGAAGCGACAGAAGATATGAATAGTTTAATGGATATCTGTTTCATAGTTCCCTCAGTTTTTGGCGCCCGTTCTGTTGGGTTAATCTTTCTTGTTGAGGTTTGTCATGAGTATCCATTCGATCACCATGGAACAAACCTGGGGAGCATTTTAAGCAGGGTCGTGTCAAAGAATCAATGGAAGTACCGAAAAAACACCATTAATAAATTTCTTCCACAACAATAAAAACACTCATCCTGAGTTTTTTGCATCCTTTCGATCCAGTGTAACAAAGTGATACCGTAAATTATCTACGCCTGTCCCAGCGCTTCTATCTCTTACGTCCCAATCGTTAAGATCAAAGGTCGGGAAAAAAGCATCCCCCTCTATTTCAGAATCCACCTCCGTGAGGTAGAGCCGAGAGACCCGAGGCAACCATAATTTATATATCTGTTCCCCTCCGATGATAAAAGCCTCCTCACAAGCATCTTGAGAACACAGGCTGAGTGCTAAGTCATATGACTCCTGTATACTATGCGCCACACTAATACCTTGCCGAAAATAATCTGAATCACGCGTGAGGATGATGTTGGAGCGCCCAGGCAAGGGTTTACCAATAGAATCAAAAGTTTTTCGGCCCATTACGATTGGACTTCCCATTGTGATTTTTTTGAATCGTCTCAAGTCCTCAGAAATGTTCCAAAGTAACTGATTTTTAAATCCAATCGCCAAATTTCGGCCTATTGCAGCAATTATTGAAAAGCGAATCATACCGCTACCGGGGCCCTAATTCCGGCATGAGGTATGTAACCTAACAACTCAAAGTCTTCGAAAACAAACTCGGCAATCTCTTTTACCTCTGGATTGAGTCTCAGTTGAGGTTGTGGAAGCGGCTCACGCTCAAGCTGGAGCTCTACTTGGCGACAGTGGTTAAGATAGAGGTGTGCGTCTCCGAAAGTATGAACAAAGTCTCCCACACCAAGCCCGCAGATTTGAGCCACCATAAAAGTTAATAATGCATAAGATGCAATATTGAAAGGAACACCTAGGAAAATATCAGCACTTCTTTGATAAAGCTGGCAGGAGAGTTTGCCCTCACTCACATAAAATTGAAAGAGTGTGTGGCATGGGGGCAGCCCCGACGTCACCATCACCGGAATCTCTCTCGGATTCCAGGCTGAAACCACATGCCTACGAGAGTCAGGATTATTTTTTATATCCTCTATAACAAGCTTCAACTGGTCTACACCCTCAAAATTTCTCCACTGCTTACCGTAAACTGGTCCTAAGTCCCCAAATTTTCGCGCAAAGTCATCATCAGCTTTAATTCGCTCAACAAATTCCAGCATTTTCTCTTCTCGGTCCTTGGATTGAAGCAAAACATCACCCATAAGCTTTGTTTTTTTTAACCAATTTTCAAAAGGCCAGTCGTTCCAGATACTTACTCCATTCTCAACCAAATAGCGTATGTTCGTGTCTCCCTTGACAAACCACAGTAATTCGTGGACTACAGACTTAAAGTGAACTTTTTTAGTGGTGACAAGTGGAAATCCAGCACCTAGGTCAAATCTCATTTGATAACCGAAAATACTTTTGGTACCTACTCCGGTTCGGTCTTTTTTTTCAAGCCCGTGTTTTTGAACATGTCGCATCAGATCAAGATATTGATGCATGAATTAGCCCCCTTTGCTATAGATACTAAAAATTTGAAACGATTTTCGACATAACCATAACCCGCCTAAAATCATCGGCAAACAGAGGAGTTGGCCTCGCGTCATCCAGTCAATCAAACCAAATGTCGCAGATTCGTCTAAAAATTGTGGATCCGGTTGGCGAACAAATTCAACTAAAAAACGAGCTACTCCATATCCTAATAAGAATACTCCTGAGACCGCACCCGCTTGGCGCGGTCTTCGAGCAAACCAGTTAACCAGAATGAAAAGAAGCACTCCCTCTCCAAGAGCCTCATACAACTGCGAGGGGTGCCGATACAGTTGCTCAGAGTCAGCGGGAAATAACATTGCCCAAGGGAGCTCGCTCGGTCTTCCCCAGAGTTCTTGCCCAATAAAATTTCCTATTCGGCCGAAAAAAAGGCCCGTAGGTACCAGAGGCGCAATAAAATCAGTAACACTGAAAAAGGAAAGTTTCTGTTTCCGCGCATAAAGCAAGGCAGAGAACATTACACCCAGCAATCCTCCATGGAAAGACATGCCACCTTCCCATAGCCTAAGCACTAGGAGAGGGTCTGCCAACCATTGCTCCATACTGTAGAAGAGCATATATCCCAACCGACCACCCAAAATGACACCCCAAGCGCCGAAAACTATTAAATCCTCAACCTGACTTTTCTGAATAGGGGACCAAGATTCCCGACAGTTCCTGATTGCCAAAGCCCAAGCCAACGCAAAGGCCAAAAGGTACATGAGCCCATACCAATGGACATGGAGAGGACCGATGTTTAGACTAAAAACTTCAATGGGTCCAAAAGATAGTGCGACTGGATCGATCTCTGGATAATTAAGCATAAAATTTCTTTTGCCAATTTGTTGAGTAGTAAAATTCCATACATGTTTCTTTTAAGCGAAGTGCCGAGACAACCAATCCGTAGGTAAGTATCATAACTATTATATTTTTCGGAAGTTGGAAAATCGTTTCATGATCAAATTGAAGTGTACTGTTATTCAATAGACCGATGATACAGCTTTATTAAGTTAGGATTCTTTAATTCACCAGCTAAGAACTGCATTACCTCATTCGCACCAGCAATCTGTATCGATCTTTCCGCGAGGTCCCGCGCCTTTCTGACTGGAACTTGTAATAACATTGACTTCACTCGCGAGAGGCAACCAGCGCTCATTGAAAGGTGCCTGTACCCTAATCCGACTAGCAAGACAGCACCTAAAGGATCCCCCGCTAGCTCTCCGCAAATACTCACTTCACACTCGGCATTGCTGGCTTGTTCATGTATGAGATGCAGTGCAGACAAAACACTAGGGTGGAATGAGTTATACAAACCTGCGACTCTTGGATTATTTCGATCAACTGCGAGTAAATACTGTGTTAAATCATTGGTTCCAACTGAGAGAAAATCTACTCGCTTGGCAAGTTGATCGACCTGATAAACTGCCGCTGGAACTTCAATCATCGCCCCAATCGGGGGTTTTTCGATACAAAGATGCTCCTCATTAATAAGTTCCTCATAAGCTCTGTTTACAAGTTGCAATGCACCATCCAGCTCTCCAATGCTACTTATCATGGGCAACATAATTTTCAAATTACTGTTATTTTCAGATGCGCGCAGCATAGCCCTTATTTGTACAAGAAAAATCTCGGGGTGATCCAAGGATATTCTGATCCCTCGCCAACCCAGAAAAGGGTTCTCCTCCTCAATCGGAAAATAAGGTAATGCTTTATCTCCCCCAATATCTAGAGTCCTCATGGTTACCTTCCTAGGGGCAAATGCATGGAGCTGCTCTTTGTAAATCAGCACCTGCTCGTCCTCAGTAGGAAATCCTAAGTGAGCAAAAAAAGGAACTTCTGTGCGATAAAGGCCGACTGCCTCCGCCCCACTTTTGAGTGATCGCATTACATCTTGGCGTAATCCCGTGTTGACAAAGAGAGCGATATGCTCCCCGTCGGGAGTTATACAGGGAATGTCTCGCAATCTTTCAAGATCCCGATCAAGCAATTCTTCCTCGCGCCTCAGTGCGAGATAGTGTTTTCTTCGTGCCCTTGAAGGTCTTGTTATGATAGCTCCCTTAAAACCGTCAACTATTACATCTTTCCCTAGTAACTCCGCCATAGGGAAAGTTGTTGCACCCATCACTGTTGGAATTCCTAGAGCTCGAGCGACTATCGCCAAATGTGAATTACTGGAGCCCTTAAGCGAGATAATACCCGCCAAATGATCCACTGGGATATCCGCCAGAATTGTAGCGGCAAGATCTTCACCGACTAACACAGCATGTTTGGGCATTGTTCTGACGGTAACATCATCTTGCTGTAAGTAAGCAAGTACACGTTTTCCTAGATCTAAAACATCTGCCGCGCGCTCACGTAGATACTTATCTTCCATCTTTCGAAATGTTTTTACATGCTTTAGGATCACAGAACTCCAAGCTGACGACGCTGCCTTCCCTGAGTTAATGGAACCAACGACCTCACCAATCAGAGTAGGATCATCGAGTAGACGTATGTAAACCTCAAATAATGCAAACTCCTCCGGACTCAACTTATCTTTGAGTCCTTGACCCAGCTTCCACATATCATGCTTTGCAGATTCTAAAGCCAAATTAAACGACGATACTTCCATATTTACATTGTCGCAATTTCTCTCTGGGACCTGTGATAAATCAGTATTTACCGACGCTAGTACTGTTTTACCTATTCCAATACCGGGAGAACTGGCAATTCCTTGAAAGATTGCTTCCTGACTTTTACCTTGACGGGGAGCTGAAAGGCGGCTGAGCACTCCCGTTTCATCAGCATGGGCGATCGCGCCAGACAGCTGAGCTCCTATGGTCACCAAAAATGTTTCCTCTTCCTGAGCGAAGCGTCTTTCGTTAGTCTGTTGTAACACAAGGACACCCAACACCTTTCGATGATGGATAATTGGCACACCCAAAAAAGAGTGGAAAGGCGATTCGTCAGCCTCGGGAAAATATACAAAATTTGGATGTTTATCCGCATTCTGCAAATTTAGCGGTTCCTCTTTTGCCGCAACCAAACCAACTAGTCCCTCTCTCATTCTCAGTCGGATCTTACCAATAGCTTGTCTTCGAAGACCATCAGTAGCCATTAGTACGTATCGCTGATCTGTTCGATCAAACAGGTAGATTGAGCAAACCCCCGCATTTAAAGCCCCTTTCATCTCTCGGACAATTATCTCCAACACCTCAGGCAAACTTCGGGCACTGTTAACTTCCTCAATTATGTTTCTCAACGAAGCTAACACGCTTGCATATCCTCATCATGATTTAATTGCTGTAATGCATAGTTCTTTTCATGAAACTCCATCAGGGCTAACCGATATACCTCTCGCTTAAACGGCACTATAGCACCAAGGGGGTGCCAATAACTGACCCATCTCCAATCATCAAATTCTGGGATATCATTACAATCTAAACACACCCTGTCAGGGCTTGTTGTCAGCTTTAGGAGAAACCATTTTTGCTTTTGACCTAAACACAAACGTCCTCCAATGTTCTTCTGAAAAGCTGTAGGAATTGTGTATTTAAAACAATGTTTGGAAACTTGAATGATAGCAACATCTTTTGGCTTTAAACCAATTTCTTCCTGAAGCTCTCTATATAGAGCCTGCTCAAATGTTTCGCCCGCATCTAAACCTCCTTGCGGAAATTGCCAAGCGTCTTGGCCTGATCTTTTTGCCCAAAAAACTCGCCCGAAACCGTCATTAAGTACCATAGCTACATTTTCACGTAACCCAATTTCATTTATCACCACTATATACTCCTCTTTACCTGACAAAATTAAATTCGTAACTTTACAAAATTAATTTCTTTAGCAGTAGACTTATCGAATATAGTTGCAAAGCGTAGCAAATAACCATGGGGTGTGGAAATGGCACTAGCTTTGTTTGACCTCGATAATACTTTGATTGCGGGCGACAGTGATCATGGCTGGGGACAATTCCTTGTAGATGGCGGTTACGTTTGCAAAGTTTTCTACAAAGAACAAAATGACAAGTTTTTATCCGATTATGTTGCTGGAGAACTAAATATTTATGAATATTTGAAATTTACTCTCGGTTTTTTAGGTGAAACATCCTTCGCACAACTCTCAGAGATGCGTAATGAGTTTATAAAAAATGTAATTACCCCGCTGCAACTCCCGAAAGCACAAGCATTACTTGAGAAACATCGCGACGCAGGAGATGAATTAATCATTATAACGTCCACTAATAGTTTTATTGTCCAACCGATATGCCACATGCTCGGAGTAAAGGACATAATTTCTACTGAATTAGTCACCTTGAATGGCGAATTCACTGGTGCAGTGAGCGGCGTTGTGCCTTTCCGAGAGGGTAAAGTAACTCGCTTAAAGTCATGGCTCTCGAAAACAAATGCTTGTCTTCACAACAGTTGGTTCTACTCTGACTCCATTAACGACATATCACTGATGCAGATTGTTTCAAATCCTGTGGCTGTAGATCCAGATGATAAACTTCTCAATGTCGCGAAAGACCGTGGTTGGAAGATAATCTCTCTCAGGAAATAAAATAAAAAGACAAAAACTTTGCGCTGTATTCAGTCTTCTTTAAAATGAGCTTCATATTCATGTTCATCCATCAAGTCTCTAAGAGATTCAAGCTCTTTTGGTCGGAGGCGTAAGATCCACCCTAAATCATATGGGGAACTATTGATTAGTGATGGTTCCTCAATTAAACCTTCATTAAGTTCCAATACCTCACCGCTGATAGGTGCGTATATATCGGATGCTGCCTTCACGGATTCAACAATTGCTATCTCATTACCCGAATCGAGGTGCTCCCCCTTTTCTGGAAGCTCTACGAAAACTACATCTCCTAGTGCTTGTTGCGCATAATCCGTAATTCCGATAAGCACTGACCCATCTGCTTCCAATCTGATCCACTCATGGCTTGAGGAGTATTTTAGCCCGGCCCGAATTTCGCTCATACAAATTCCCATAAACTGGTGCGCGTAGCAGCAATGGTAACAAAAAAAAATTATCGGTGACAAGGTAAGAAGACAGAGAGATCGAGTATCATTTACGTCGCTAAAAGAAGTTATTTAACCAAAAGCAGCAAAATTCATAATCGGAGCTAATTCAATGCAGCGGCTTACTCTAATCTCTATCCACGCAATGTATTTTCTGATACTACCGGAATCAAGCATTTCTGGACAATTGGAATTAATCAATGGTGATATCATCCATGGTGATCTGATCTCTAAATCCAACGGCAATGTACTTTGGATGTCAAGTATGTTGGGTCAACTCTCTGTAAAACGCTCGTCGATAAGAAGTATTCTCGACGAAGCAACTGTTGATCCACTTACTGAGTTGAATACCGAGCATCAGGATTTTAGCACAAAGCCAAAGTATGCTGGAGATATGTCAATCACAGGTTCCTCAGCCAGCGGTAATCAGTCGCGCCGAGATTGGAATATCGACGTTAGACTAGAACGAAGGGCAAAGCAACTGCGACAAATAGGTCTTTTCGAATATGAGAATCATAAATTAGATAGCACCCGCGCAAGTGACGCTTTCGAAGTATCTTACGCCGCTGACTGGTTCTTCCAAGATCGCTGGTTCTTGAGAAATGAATTATCTTTTGCCACTGACGAAGTCAGAGCAGTCGAATTGCGTTATGGCCTTGGCTCTGCATTAGGTTTACAAATTATCGATAGCATGAACTCGCAATTATCTATTGAATCGGGATTGATGTGGCTTTCGGAGGAACAAAAGCTTGGAGCTTCAAATGACAATTTGACATGGAGCTGGTCACTCTATTACTCCCTCGTATTTTGGGACAACATAACAGTTTCTCATCGACAAAATGTCAATGTCGCAATCGCTAACATTAAAGACAGCCAGTCCGACTTTGACGTATCTGTAAGATTACCTCTCATCGAAAATTTATTTGCCGAACTAAAATATGAATGGCTTTATGATAATCAACCGGCACCTGGGAAGGGGCTGCTAGATACCCAATTCTCTATGGGCATCAACTATTCCTGGTAACGATAAGAAAAATTCCAACAAATTGACAAGTCGCATGGCATTCGCCAACAGGTTCATAAGAAACTTGATAAAAAGTATTCCTGTCATGCATCAACATGTTCCTCATATCTTCTCTTTTCAATATTTTTTTAAAAAATGTCACATTTTTCAAAAAAAATTCGCATCTGCTTCCAAAACACCCTAAACTATCCCATCGACAGGAGAGAGCATCTTCTGATTGTGTTCGCTTCGACTATTGTTAGGCTCGAGGAAGCGAAGTAGGCTAGCCCCGTAATGAGGCTGGATAATTAATCGCCTTAAACGGTATACAAATTTTAAGTGAGGTAGTTATGTCAGGGGAAAGAGTTTCTGGCACTGTAAAGTGGTTCAACGACAGTAAAGGCTTCGGATTCATTGAGCAAGAAGGTGGAGGTGATGTATTTGTTCACCATAGTGCTATCCAAGCCGAAGGGTTCAAATCGCTCAAAGAGGGCCAATCGGTTACTATGGTAGTAACACAAGGCCAGAAAGGTGCTCAAGCAGAAAATGTTATAGGCGAATAGCAAAACAAGACTACAAGTTTAGTAGTAGCTTTTTGAAAAGTGTTGTTCGTCTTAATGGTTCTTTTATCGGGCCTTTCTGAGAAATCATTGAGGCTCGACATCAACAAGCTTTTGACCAGCTCCAATGTAAGATTGTAGATAGAGATTCAAAGAGAACTCGGAATAACGTTCTCTCATGCATATCGCGTAAAGCGGTATGATAGGTTTTTACTTAATTTTGGCTTCTTTGTATAAAACATGCTTACGGATGGTGGGGTCGTACTTTTTAATCTCCATCTTATCCGGCATATTACGTTTATTTTTATCTGTAGTGTAGAAGTGCCCCGTTCCCGCGCTGGAGACCAAGCGTATCTTTTCCCTAATTGATTTGGCCATAAAGGTCTCCTAAACTTTCTCGCCTCGATCTCGCATACCGGTTAAAACCTTATCAATACCGAGTTTATCCACTATACGCAAACCTTTCATTGACAAGCGGATTTTGATGAAACGATTTTCGGATTCTACCCAAAATCGATGCGTATGAAGATTAGGCTCAAAACGTCTCCGAGTGCGATTTTTTGCATGCGACACATTATTTCCTGACATGGGCCTTTTCCCAGTGACCTGACACACTCTTGCCATAATCGGATACGCCTTTTGGTTTAAAACAGCTACGCTAGAATACTCTTTGTGCTAAAAACATCAAGTGTTAAGTCTAAAGATGAAATTACAGATGGTAACAATAAGCCTTTATACCAGAAGGACAACCACGAATCAAACGTACCTGAAAACAATCACCTTACAAAATAAAAATCTTTTAGATCCAACTGTGATTTTGACTATTATCAATATTTACAAAAAAGCAACCTGACTGCAATTAAAGCTCACGGTGCTACAGTGATCGAATCCCTTGGGCTAGAGGAATAGTGAGCGCTTATTTAGCAGTACACAATACCAAAATACGTGCTACTATATTTATTCGGTTTTTGATAATGTTCGTGCCCGAGACGCAATATGCTTTCAAATAAACGAATTTTAGTTGGTATCACGGGCGGCATTGCCGCATATAAAAGCGCTGAAATCGTCCGTTTATTGCGACATGAGGGAGCTGACGTTCAGGTGGTAATGACCAAAGCTGCAAAAGAGTTTATCCCTCCAATCACTCTTCAAGCACTCTCGGGAAATCCTGTGCATAGCGAATTAATTAATGTTGATGCTGAATCTGGAATGGGTCATATTGAACTAGCAAGATGGGCAGACCTACTACTAATAGCACCGGCGACCGCGAATTTCATCTCTGATATGAACTGCGGCAAAGCAGATTCGCTCTTGGGAAGCGTTCACCTAGCAACAACTGCCGATATCATGATTGCTCCTGCCATGAATCAAGCCATGTGGAAAACCGCCGCAAATCAAGCTAATATTCGCCAACTTGAGCGTCGAGGAGTCAAGCTCATCGGACCAGAAGAGGGACCTCAGGCATGTGGCGATTTCGGTATGGGACGCATGGCCCAAAGTACCACAATTGTTAAAAGCGTTATTAAACAGTTTAAAGTTCAAACTCTTGACTCAAAAAAAGTCGTTATTACTGCTGGGCCTACAAGGGAACCAATTGATCCTGTTCGTTACATCTCAAATCGAAGTTCAGGGAAAATGGGATACGCAATGGCAGAGGCTGCAATCGACGCAGGTGCACAAGTTACCCTCATTTCAGGGCCAGTTACCATTTCTCCTCCAGAAAGATGTTTTATCGTAAATGTGGAGACTGCTCTTGAAATGTATGAGGAAAGCTTAACCGCTTGCAAAGAAGCCGACGTTTTCATCGGTACGGCGGCCGTTGCTGACTTCCGCTGCGAGAGTATAAGCAGAAAAAAGATTAAAAGAACTGCTGACGCAATTACATTGAATTTCATAAAAAATATTGACATCCTAACCGAGGTACGCCGAACCAATGAAAATCTTTACTTGGTCGGTTTTGCCGCTGAAACTGAGGATATGGAGGTAAACGGTTATCAAAAATTACGGAATAAAAGTTTAAATGCCATCGTCACGAACGATGTGTCTCGCATGGATATCGGATTCGACAGCGATGAAAACGAAGTATGCTGGATGACTGAGGAATCTGTAACTCACATTAACAAAAAACTCAAAGAACAACTTGCAAGAGATTTAATTGCCAAAATCGCCAATGAAATTAATACCACATCGTCGCTTGAATAACGTTTTTAAAAAGCTTAATGAAATCGAATGGATTTTACAGTTTGGAATTTAATAGCCATTTAAAAAAAATCACGTCAGATCCTGTAATTATTGGATCACTGCTGGTCTCTCTTGCATTGATGGCATTAACCGGTCGATATTTGTTTCAAGAATATATACCTAACAATCGAATCAAAATCATTGATCAGAGTTACACAAAGAATCTAAAAAAAACAAGGAATGAGATTGATTATCTCATTAAATCAACAAAGTTCCAGCTGCGTGCAATTGCGGAAAAACAAAATGTTGTGCGACTTATGAGAGATAGTAACAACGATCGTTTAGATGGAGCGGAGCTTGAGGCTGAAGGACAAATTCCAAATGTAGAGAACCTATTTTTTATAGACAAAAACTTTCTAAGACATAATGAGGAATTAAGCTCACCAGCATCAGCTTTCGTGCGCGATATTAAAAATGATGGTAAAACTCGCGCCAAAGCGATCAGAGTGTCAGGAGAATGGAAGCTTGTTTTGAGTACACCGTTAACTTTTAAAGGAAAAAATGTTGGACAAATTTTCTCGCGACAGACGTTAAGTCCGCTCACTGACATTTTAACTGGAGGTGATGAGAGCCAAGGTACAATTTCCTTAGAACAGATTGAAAAAAATGGATCGGTGACTCGACTTTTAACCATTGGCGAACCAAACTCGCCAAAGTCAGGCATTAGTAATTATCGTCATAATTATCTGCTGGAGTTTATCGGATGGCGGCTAACATTTGATCCCTCGGAAGAGCTGGAAAATATAATCGCAAAGAGCGAATCACCACTTTGGATTATTATTTGGAGTGTCATAATAATCTGGCTCAGCTCTATCCTTGCTTTAATGAGAAGTCGCATCAATCGAGGTAGCGAAGAGATAAGTATTTTTACACGAAATTCCAAAGACGTAAGCACTATCCGCTTACCTCAAAGTGACCTTCAAAGAAAAGAACAAGCCATTGAGGGAAATCATGAACATTACAAGGGTCCTAAAGAAACCACAGAAAAAGAAGACAAATCTCAGACCAAAACTGAAAAAGACATCAAGAAATTTATAGAGCCAGAAGATCCACTTGAAACACAGCATGCTGACGAAGAATATAACAAAGTACTTCATGATGTAGCTAAGGAAAATTCAGATTTTATCTTGCCGGATATAGTCTTCAGAGATTATGACATTCGTGGCCTAGTAGAAAATGAGATCACCGATGAATTCGCGCTTAGGTTAGGGAAAACGCTTGGTTCTCTGGTTCTACGTCGTGGTAACAACGCAATCTATATTGGTAGAGATGGCCGACATAGTTCTCAAAACTTGTCGGAAATATTATGTAAGGGTCTGCTTTCTACCGGCTGTAATGTCATAAATCTTGGCGAGATAATCACTCCTGCACTTAATTTCGCCATTCATTATTCGGGACAATCCTCATGCGGCATTATGGTAACCGGCAGTCATAACCCAGCGAACTTTAACGGCTTCAAAATCATTGTGCAGGGGCAAGTTCTCGCTGGTAATATGTTACAACTTCTAAAGCCGATAATGAGATCTCAAAACTTTACCGAAGGGCGCGGAGAATACTTCTCCAGACTTGTAATTCCGCAATATGTGCGCCAAATTTTTGAGGACATAGGTTTAGTTCGCGAACTTAAAATCGTCATTGATGGTGCAAATAGCGTAGCCGGTCCCGTTGCAATAGACTTGTTTGAGAGCTTGGGTTGCAAAGTGGTTCCACTATATTGCGAAATAGATGGATCATTTCCCAATCATGATCCCAATCCCTCTGACGAATTTAATCTAATAGATCTCAGAGCCCGAGTTAAAAGTGAAAAAGCCGATCTAGGCTTCGCATTCGATGGAGATGGGGACCGTCTCGTTGTGATCACCCGTGAGGGGGATATTTGCTGGCCAGACCGATTACTCATGCTTTTTAGTCAAGATATTCTTCAGCAATCGCCGGGGGCCTCTATAGTTTTTGATGTTAAATGTAGTAATAAGCTCTCAGCTTTAATCCGTGAGTGCAATGGTGAGCCTATAATGTGTAAAACAGGACATGTCCACGTAAGAAAAGCACTCAATGAGGAAAATGCTATTTTGGGTGGCGAGTTTAGTGGCCATATTTTCTTCAATGATCGTCGTAAGGGCTTTGACGACGGTCTTTACGCAGCTGCTAGGCTTTTACAACTATTATCCACCACATATAAAAGCCTAGATGTACTCCTGGCCGACTTTGACAGTTGTGCGTACACTGGTGAAATACTCATTCCGGTAGAAGAAGATTCAAAGTTTCATTTAATGAGGAAGATCGAGGAATCTTGTGAATTCAAAGGCGCCAGAGTACAGCGCTTGGACGGTCTTCGCGTTGAATACCCCCAAGGTTGGGGGCTCATAAGAGCATCAAATACATCCGGAAATCTAACTCTAAGATTTGAGGCCGATGACCACAATATTCTTGGATACATAAAACAAACTTTTAAATTCAAGCTTGCGCCTCTAATACCTAATATTGAAGAATATTTATGACTGCCCCCCTTCAAGATATTAGTGCTGAAACTACAATTAGAGTTATCTCGAGGGCACTTCCCTATATTCAGAAGTTCTCAGGGAAGACCATGGTAATAAAATATGGCGGAAGCGCGATGATTAATGAGCAGCTTGAAGCTCGCTTTGCTGAGGATATCGTGCTAATGCAAGCTGTTGGCCTTCGCCCAATTGTTGTTCATGGCGGAGGTCCGCAGATCGGTGATCTCTTGGAGCGACTCGGAATATCGTCACGGTTCATTGATGGCATGCGCGTGACGGATAGCAAGACCATGGATGTTGTTGAGATGGTCCTCGGTGCATCGGTAAACAAACACATCGTAAACCTTATCGATAACGCCGGAGGGAGTGCTTTTGGGGTTACCGGTAAAGATGGCAAACTAATTCGTGCGAAAAAACTTGCTGTAACCAGTACTAACAGAAAAGAGCCTGAAATCGAAGATATCGGCCAAGTAGGAGATGTTGAAACAATTAACACCTCTGTCATTACGATGCTTCAAGACAATGGTTATGTTCCCATCATTGCTCCGATTGGTATAGGAATTGATGGTAAATCTTACAACATAAATGCCGACATTGTGGCCGCCAAGATCGCGGAGGTTTTAAAAGCTGAGAAATTAATTTTAATGACTAATGTTGCAGGCCTACTTGATGGGTCTGGAAACATTCTTACAGGGCTTGACACACCGAGAGTTGATCAACTCATAGCCGATGGCACTGTGCATGGAGGCATGCTCCCCAAAATCACATGTGCACTAAAGGCAGTAAAATCAGGTGTAAATAGCGCTCATATAATCGATGGTAGGGTTGAACATGCGCTAATGCTGGAAGTTTTTACTGATGAAGGAGTTGGCACACTCCTCACTCGCACAACCCATGCTGAGCCAGATGGACCATGCTTATGAGCCCCAAAAAAGGATCACGCTCCCAAGAAATACTCCGAGCTCTCGCGCGAATGCTTGAGTCATCTAAAGGACAAAGAATAACAACCGCCGGTTTGGCATTCGAACTTGGAGTTTCTGAAGCGGCGCTTTACAGACATTTTCCAAGTAAAACACGCATGTTTGAGGGTTTAATTGAGTTTATAGAGGATACTATTTTCGCTAGGATATCCTCTATAATAGTCGAAAAATCATCGCCAACAGAACAATGTTTCAGAATTCTTACGCTGACTTTAAATTTCGCCGAGAAAAATCCAGGAATCACGCGAATTTTGAATGGCGATGCGCTAACGGGCGAGACAGAGCAGCTCCATCAGCGTGTTGCACAATTCTATGATCGCCTTGAGAGTCAGTTGAAACAAATACTACGAGAAGCGCAAGTTCGCGATGGGATGAAAATAAATATACCGATCGGATTGGCGGTGAAGTTTATGTTATGTAATGTAGAAGGCAAGATCCATCAATTTGTGAGAAGCGACTTCAAATATTTGCCAAGCAGCGATTGGAATGAACAATGGAAGTTGATCAGCACCGTAATATTCTAATAATTAAACCGTTCCATAAATAACCCACAGATCGCAGTTACCCAACAAAAAAGCCTAGATTCCAAATTTGTACCTGTAACGCCCCACTGCATCTGCCCATACTCGCATTTCTGGCCGTTCGCGCAAAAATTCAAAAATATCGTCGATGTCGACAACGCTTATAATTGGGACACTAAATTTTTTTTGTAAATTCTGTGCAACTGAATCACCGTCAACCGAAATTTCTCTGCGATCTAATCCAACAACTACTCCAACAACAGTGGCTTGGATTTCGTCGTCAAGCAGTTGGAAGACCTCCCTAACCGCCGTGCCTGCCGTTATAACATCATCGATTATTAATATGTTGCCTACGGGAGGTGCACCAACAAGTTTTCCACCTTCTCCATGGGTCTTCCTTTCTTTTCGGTTATAACAACATCTAACTTCTAGTCCATACACTTCGTGGAGAGCTACGACGGTAGATATTGTTATCGGAATTCCCTTGTAAGCTGGGCCAAATAAAATATCAAATTGTAAATTAGATTCAACTATTGCAGCTGCGTAACAGCGGCCCAGCATCGTAACTGCAGAACCTGATGAGAATTTACCCGCATTAAAAAAGTAAGGGGATCGCCGTCCCGATTTGAGTTCAAAATCCCCAAAAGTGAGCACGTCATTTTTAATCGCTTCGGAGAGAAATTCATATTTAAAACTTTTCATGAAAGAACTCGTATTATAAGCCTAATGAATCTGATTGAATTTGAATCAATTCTAGGATATTGCACTTTGCTAAGTTCATCATATCTTCCAGTTGTTCTCTTGAAAAAGGCAATCCTTCCGCGGTGCCCTGAATCTCGATAAAACCACCATCTGCATTCATCACAACATTCATGTCTGTCTCGGCACGAGAATCTTCAAAATAATCTAGGTCAACTACTGCTGATCCAGCATAGACTCCGACTGACACTGAGGCAATTAATGAAAGCACGGGATCTTTCTCTATCGCACTTGTTCTAAGAAGATACTGAGTCGCGTCAACTAAGGCAACACAAGCTCCTGTGATGGACGCAGTGCGAGTCCCCCCATCAGCCTCTATTACGTCACAATCAATATGGATAGTGTTCTCACCCAAAAGGCATAAATCAACGCATGCGCGTAATGAACGTCCAATTAGCCTTTGGATTTCTTGCGTTCTGCCACTTTGCCTCCCCCGCGAGGCCTCTCGAGCCATTCGACTATTAGTCGATCGTGGCAACATTCCATATTCTGCGGTTACCCAACCTTTTCCTTGGCCACGCAAGAAACGAGGAACCCCAGCCTCAACACTTGCCGTGCAAATAACTTTTGTCGAGCCGAATTCAACCAAAACTGACCCTTCCGCATGTCTGCTAAAATGTCGCGTAATTTTTACTGACCTCATCTCATTAGGAGATCGACCACTGGGACGCCCCATAAAAAACCCTTATTATCCACAACAGAAAAACAGTATATCGAGATTAGGATCGTTG
>PCCK01000102.1 GCA_002731695.1 Porticoccaceae bacterium | reverse complement strand
TTTCTGTGGATGATATCTGTCATTTGAAGCAACGCTGGTGTCTTGCCGGTTTGAATGCTAACTCTGGTAGGGGAACAGTTTGGGTGCGATGCATAGCCATTTGAAAATACAACAGCACTTGCTGCAAGACGTTCTAAATTAGGTGTTTTGATAAAGTCACTAGCAGAATCTTTTAGCCCTGCACGCATAGGAACAGAGGTGGAACCCCAGCCTTGATCATCGGCTAATATCAAGATGATGTTGGGTTTTGTCACCGATAAGTGGTCTTTTACTTTGCCACTAGAAAAGCTTGCTACGCTCAACAGTGCAAGGCAACAAATTATTACTTGAATTTTATTCATCGTGGTTACCTTATTGTAATTATCCGACAATCAAGGTTGTCAATTTTAGTGCTAATAGAAATCTGAGAGAAATTTAAAGCCTTTATCTATCTATCCACCTACCTACAGGAGACTTAGGGTCCGAGTGTGTTGCCAAAATGGCAATATGCTGCTTCAATATTTTCCTCTTTGATTTAGCATAATTTTTGGTCTCAAGGGGGTCCTCCAAGTAGTCGTACAATTCATATATTTTTTCAGACTTCGGATCGGTTGGATTTTTCCACTCAACCATACGATAGCGCTCAGTTCTGATGGCGCTACCGATAAAATTTCCCCTTGGGAAGGCATGATAAGCGTGGTCTCTCAGTCTGACATCAGGATCTTTCAATACCGGCACCAGATTTAGTCCATCAATAGGTTGTGGTCCTGATGGTGAGGTCAATCCTGCCAGTGCTGCCAAGGTGGGGTATACATCCACGGTCTCGGCCAATTGCTTAGACGAAGCGCCCGCTTTTACCGTCCCCTTTGATACAAATATCAACGGGATGCGATTCGCTTGCTCGAAATTAGAATGCTTGGTCCAAGATTTGTGGTCGCCCAAATGCCAGCCGTGATCTCCCCACAATGCAATGACAGTGTTGTCTAGCATATCGAGTCTGGCCAATTCATCGATTACGCGACCTAATTGAGCGTCCATATAACTTATACTGGCATAGTATCCATGAATCAAATTACGTTTAAGATCCTCACTGAAAGGCTCTCCATTTTCAGGGACAGGTGAAAACTGATCAATTTCGCCTCTTCTCTTCACCGAGAATGTTGGTGCCCCTTTGGGATCTTGTTCAAACTCAGGCATCGGAATTTGGTCTTTATCATACATATCCCAATATTTCTTGGGGACACTAAAAGGCAAGTGAGGCCTGGCAAAGCCCAAGGCCATAAAAAATGGTTTTTCTTTTTTTTGAGAGAGTTTTCTCAGTCGATTGATGGCATGAGTAGCCACACGGGCATCCGCATAGGCTCCATCCAAGACATCTGGAGATTCCCATGCCGCTCCCCTAGGCAGCGCCTTATTGTGCGGTAAGTCGGGTATATATCTGTATGCATTTTGAAAATAAGCTTCTTCTCTGGTCAGTTGCCCGCCGGTGCTCTCAGGTAACAGGTATTCAATGACCTTTTCCTTATGATGTGGCACACTCCACGAAGCCTCATCATTGTCATTGCCATGACCTATGTGGAAAACTTTACCCATAGATTCAGCGTGATAGCCCGCTTTTTTATAGTGCTGCGGTAGTGTGACAGCCTTAGGATAAAAAGCTCGAAACTGGGTGCCAAAGTTATAAATTCCAGAGGAAGTTGACCTTGTGCCTAACATCAAATTGTAGCGAGAAGCAATGCATGTAGCCTGATTGCTGTAGGCTAGGTCAAATTTCATGCCCATGGCAGCTAGTTTGTCGATATTTGGGCTGATAGCGATAGGATCTCCATAGGTGCCAAGTGCGGGCTTGAGATCATCCACCAAAATAAGTAAAACGTTTTTCTTTTTTTCCTGCCCAACGACATGAAGACATATCAACAAAGCGCACGACAAAGTCGTTACCTTTTTAAATAAGTGATTAATATTCATACTTATTTTTCTCTTTCATTAAAAATAATGTTGGCCGGCATGAATTCAATAGTGCTACTTTACACTCTAATAGAGTTACAAGGATTTGGATTTGTAACCATTATTATTAAACAAAATAACTGATGCAAGGGGCTATAAATCAACATTTCCCCCTTAAATCATAAAGTGCCATGGGGCAGCTGAGTGCACAAATCAGCGTGCCATAATCACCTTTTAATTGTTTTTCTTTATCGGCTGCTGTGCATTCAACGCACGGGGCGTCGGCCCACTCAATGGCATAGGGTCCCTCTTCATGCGCACACTATCCCCCTGCTTAATCATCCAAGTATCGAGCAACTTAGACATTTTGATGATCTGCTGCTTATGCTCTGGGTCACTCGCCAGATTGACCTGTTCGTCGGGATCCTTGTCGAGGTCGAAAAATTCTATCTCTGGACGCTGGTAGTATTTGTCGACAATCGCCTTAGCCTTGGCATCAATCTTTGCCGCTTGGTCCCAGGAATCCCAATACCCTCCTGCACCATCAAGACGTAGAATGTCTGAATGATTAGAGTGGTAGGCCTCGGCATGGATATTTCGCACGTATTTAAACCGAGCGGTGCGTACGCTGCGAATTGGATAAACATTTTTTGTTCCGTCTGCTGTCGTTGTCGTATACACGACGTGGCGATGTTGATCCGCTAGCCCGAGCAAAACTGGTAGAAAAGATTGTCCATCAATGCCCTCCGGCACATGCCCACCGACAAGATCCAAAAGCGTTGGAAAAATATCGATCCAACTGACCATGGCACCGGTTCTAGTGCCAATATCAATATGGCCCGGCCAGCGGGCTATAAAAGGTACGTTGATGCCCTTGTCGTAAAGGTTCCACTTAGCAAATGGCCACTGACCGCCGTGGTCTGCCGTATAAATAAACAGAAAATCATCGTTTTTGAAATAAGCTTTTGCCATCGCGTCCACCTTGGCCATCTGCTCATCCATCCCCGTAATATCAGTTAGATAACGCGCCCAATGCTCACGGGTTTGGGGTGTATCGATAAACCAAACAGGTAGGGTGAGCTTATTCGGATCATAAGCCATTTCTTTGATCCAAGGCACATGCGGGCGGTGATCGCCAACGATCAGTAAAAGCGGTTTTTTGGAGCTCCGGTTGTCGAGATATTGCTTCACATCTCCGCCAATCGCTGCACGACGACCTTGTTTCTCTATATCAAAGCCAATCAATTTCCCGTAATTTAGATGGGCGACTTTGCCGAACGCGGCCACTTCGTAGCCTGCATCTTGCATCCGCCGCACCATGATCTGCGTTTTTGCGCGGGGCCGCTGATGATTTTCCTCAGCGCCGTTTCTTGCAGGCATCAAACCGCTAAATAAAGCTGAGCGACTCGGTCCACAAGCAGGCGAAGCGACGAACGCGCGATCAAAAACCAGCCCTTGCTCGGCCAGTGAAGCCATCATTGGTGTAAGAATATCTGAATTTCCATAAACAGAACTTTCTGTAAGTCCATGATCGTCAGCTAGAAAGATAACCATATTTGGCTTTTCTACAGCAAATGTAAATGACGCCAAAGATAGGGAAATGAACGCCATAAGGATGTAGGTTAATAATTCTTTTTTCATCAAATTTTTAGTCGACATTGCACTGCATGATATCTTAATCAACTTTTTACAGTGGCGGCTTTATTTGTGAGCCTTTGTATCGTTAGTTGGATTTCAGTGATATCCATTCAGGACTAAAACGGAAACTATTGCGGAAATTTTATCAAGAATTATTTCTACGATATATCAGAATCTTAACTACAAATAGTGGCGGAAGAGGTAGGAGTCGAACCCACCAGACGCAATTAAACGCCTCACTGGTTTTGAAGACCAGGCGCCCCACCGGGAACGTTGCTCTTCCGACATTTAACTAAGAATCCTCCAATAATGTATCTGGATATTTTGGTCTCACAACAGAACGGCGATCTTTAGACCGCCGTGTGAAGCCAATCGAATCAAAATACTCCATCAAGTCGATACATGAATTTCGTCCCAAACCCAATTTCCGTTTTATTTGAGTAATTGAGAAGGCGGATTCTTGCTCTGAAAGATGTCGAGTCGCTACCATCAGTTCGCATAGTCTGTCTTTCAGAATATAACGCTGCGTACCGAATTGGTAGACCCTTTTCTCCTTTACCGCCTTTCTAAGAACATCCAAAATGATATCATTATCAATGTTGAGTTCTGAACATAAATCATTAAACGCCGCAATCTGCGGAGAAGACACAGACAGTGAATTCTTAATTAATAACCAGTTTCTATTCCTCGATATGTCTAACTTCCTACGAAATGATATCAGGTTCACGTATCCATGACATCGCTCTATACGGTTTGCTTTAACAAGGTGCGAGACGATCGACTCAAACGAAGCGTTATCAAATCTACATTGAAAATTATTTCTAAGTTCACACTCCTTCATTCCCGAAAGTTCGGGATTGTTTTTATGCCAAAGGGAAAGCGAATCTTGAATAAATCTCTCCAAGCATTCCCATTGCCTTTTTGAAACTATATATTCCTCATCGATCCAGCTAAATTTGAAAAGGCGGTTTTTTTTCGATATCGAATGTAAAATTTTCTGAAATTCCTCAGTCTGTAAATTACACATAGTTTTAAACCATTTGACAGAAACGACTTGTTTATGATTTAAAATCAAAGCTGATAATAATGTTTTAGGCGCCTGATCATCTTTTTCAGACAAAAAAGTTCGACGAGATACGGATAGGTTTTTTGTCGAATCAACCGCCGGATCCAGCACCACGCCGCCTCCCAAGGTAAATGACTCACTATCATCTCGAACAATAAACTTGTCTCCTCTGCAACATACCAAATCTGATTGAGAAATAAATCTGACTAGTAAAGTACTGCCTGGGGACAATTTATGTCCTTGCTTTTCCCTATCATGGAAGAGGATTAGAGCACGCTGACGTTTCGCACCGATGTATAGTTTTATATTGGTGCGATGCTTCAGGGGAAAAGGTGCTGATGACAATAGTGTAAATCTAGCGTCGAATCGAGGAGTACCTTTCCCAAATGATTTACCTACAAGCCAGTCCCCACGCATAACTTGAGATTTCTTTATTCCCGAAATATTCAAAGCGCATCGTTCTCCGACGCGAGCGCGGTTAACATTTTTGTCAAATGCATGAATCTGCTTGACTCTGACTCGGCGGCTACCGGGCAAAATCCGCAACTCCTCATCAATAGTGACAGCACCAGAACTTACCGTGCCAGTGACAATCAGACCAATTCCTTTAATCAAAAATGAGCGATCAATCGACAAGCGAAAGTGGCCCTGTTCTGATTTTACAGGTAGTGTTTTTGCCTTAGCGCTTAAATACTTCCAAAGATTTATACCGGCATCCGGTTTTAAGCTATTTATCAGGAATAAATTTTCAAAATGCGGTATAGATAACTTAACCAAGCGCACAACACTCCGCTGATGAAAGTCATCTGCTTGATCAATCTTGGTAATAACGATTACAAAATCCTTAACACCAAGCAACCTGAGAATATCAAGGTGCTCAAAAGTTTGGGGCATAGGTCCGTCATCTACCGCTATAACAATTAGCGCTACGTCAATGCTACAAACTCCGGCAATCATGGTATTTATAAAGTTTTTATGTCCCGGCACATCGACGAATCCAACACTAATGCCTGCACATAGTTCACGGTATGCAAACCCGAGCGAGATCGACAGCCCCCTACGTTTTTCTTCTTCTAATCTGTCAGTATCAACTCCCGTTAACTGTTTAATCAGCGTAGTTTTACCATGATCGACATGTCCTGCCATGGCCACTATCACTTAATCAGAGCCGCCAATTCGCTCAATTGGTTAGAAAATTGAAACTCTAAGTCTAAACATCTGAGATCTAAAATCAATTTACCCTTATTCAAACGTCCTACCACCGGAAAAGGTAATTGACGAAACGCGCCTAATAGCTGTCTCAACCGGGTATCATTGACAGCAGAGACAACCAACCCATAACTGGGAATATTTTCAACGGGCAGCGCGCCACTCCCGATTTGACTATTGCAGGTATCTGCACCAACAGAATAATCGTCCGGCAAGACAGCAGAAAGTTGCGGAACCAATCTTTTCGCCTGAGCCTCAATCTCCAATACGCTCCGTTTAAGCGAGCGCAGGGTAGGTAGCTCTTTCTCGAGTTCGCGGGGGTTTCGGTATAATTTTAACACTTCCGCCAGAGCAGCATAGATCATCTTATCGGGCCTTAATGCTCGTTTGAGAGGATTCTTTCGAATGTGATCAATGAGATCTCTCCGACCCGCAATGATGCCACATTGAGGACCGCCTAGAAGTTTATCTCCGCTGAAAGTAATGATGTCAGCACCATCAGTTATCGCTTTTGAGACTATTGGCTCCACTGGAAGACCAAGTTTATCCATATCGATCAGATTTCCGCTTCCAAGGTCGACAACAAATGGAATCCCATTTTGTTTCGCTAACACCGATAGCTTACTCTCCTCCACAGTTGCAGTGAAGCCTTCCACACGGAAATTACATGTGTGCACCTTCATAAGAAGTGCAGTTCGATGATTTATCGAGCATTCATAGTCATGGAGATGAGTTCTATTAGTGGTGCCTATTTCGACCAACTTACAACCAGAGCGCATCATGATATCGGGGATCCGAAATGACCCACCTATCTCCACTAATTCTCCCCTCGAAACGGGCACCTCACTCTGATCTGCCAAGGTATTTAAAACTAAAAGTAACGCAGCAGCATTATTGTTTACAACCGTTGCAGCCTCCACTCCGGTTAATTCGCAAATTAACGGCTCTACATGATGATCGCGCTCTCCCCTTTCACCCAAACTTAAATCATACTCAAGATTGGTTGGGCACGTGGCAACGCCTACGACTGCCTCAACCGCTTTTTTTGGCAGTAAAGCGCGCCCCAAGTTTGTATGCAGAACGATCCCTGATAGATTAATAATACGGCGAAAGCTCGATGTATCAGATTTCAGCAAACTATTTTCGACAATCTTAATTATCTCGTCGGGTGTCACCTTCTTCCTACAGTCATATATCGGCAGTGCTCTGATTTTGATTAATTCAGTCCTAAGACACTCCGTTACCCTTTTCCGTCCCCATCTCTCAATTAACATATCGGAATGTCGAAGTACTTTATCGACTGAAGGTAGCATTCGACGCCCATCAAAAACCTTGCCTTCTGTTGTCATTCAATTACTCACTAAACTAGAATCAAAGATAGAAAATAATAGAACGACCTGGTAAGAAAAACTAGCCATCACAAGCTGAGAAAATTTAATTACCTCGAACAAAGAGATATTAATCCTTATCTAAAAGAGCCTGACGATGCTATGCAAGATCAAATATACGTCTTACGTCGGCAATGCTACCAATTACTCTGACCTCGCGAAAAAAATAATCTGGTGGCCGCTAGCATTTGAAA
>PCCK01000101.1 GCA_002731695.1 Porticoccaceae bacterium | reverse complement strand
GCTATCGCAAATTATACGATATTTAGATTTTCAATTAAGACTTTGAACAAAATCTATTAAGAAAATTGGCTAACGTTCTGTTAGAATTGTAACCACTCTAACGTACACTTTGATGCGAGAGAACCGATGGTAACAATCCGAATGATTCTAAGGCTTACCCGAAATCTAACCTACATCTTTTTAGGTTTGATAGGCAACGAGGCAGCAGCAGAAAGCCTCAAGGCAATTTATGAAATCGCATTAACGGAGGATGCCACCCTTGCATCGGCGAGCGCAAGCTATAGGGCTGATTCCGAAGCACGTGCAATTGCGAGAGCAGGAATACTTCCACAAATCTCCGCGTCGGGGTCTTACACCGACAGTAGCTATGATCAATCTAGTTTTAATGCATATTCAGTTATTGATACAAAATCCGATACCACATCGCATCGATATGAAATCAATCTAACTCAGCCCATTTTTAACCTGCCCGCATGGTACAACTTTCAGCGTGGTACTAATCTTAGTGACAGCGCGAAAGCCCAATTTGCGTCCGACCAGCAGGAATTCATTCTTCGCGTCACCCAATCATATTTTGACGTTCTGAGAGCTTTCGATAATAACGAGACGCGAAGAGCTGAAGAAAAAGCGATCCAAAGGCAATTAGAGCAAACTCGTGAGCGATACCAAGTCGGCCTTGTTCCGATAACAGAAGTCCATGAAGCTCAAGCAGCATCCGATGAGGCAGCTGTCAACAGTTTGGAGAGCAGGGGCGCTCAGCGGATTGCGTTTGATCAGTTGCAAATCTTAACAGGACGCCGACATGAGGCGCTATTTGGGCTTGGAGAGGATTTTGTTCCATCGACGCCAGAACCACGTGACAGCGATGCTTGGGTAAAATTTGCGCTTGAAAACAATTTTAACCTCAAAGTTGCCAAACTGACGGAGCTTGCTGCAAACAATTATGCCAAAGCAGCTAAATCGGAACACCTTCCAGAGCTTACCTTGATTGCCGGTTATGATAAAGCAGATAGAGATGGGTCTGAGAGCGGATCTCAGAAATTTGTTGGAAATGATCTCGGATCATCCAATACCTTCGGCAGTGAGAGCAATGGATCATCAATTAGACTGAGTCTGCGGGTACCTCTATTTTCAGGTGGCATGTTACACGCTCAAAGAAGAGCGGCTGCGCACCTTGCAACCTCAGCCAAGGAGAATTTTATCTCAACGCGTCGCAATGTCATCCAATCAGCTCGCTCTATGCATCAAAACGTTATCACTGACGCTGCGCGAGTGGGTGCCCGGAACCAATCCATAGTCTCCGCCGATAGCGCTTTAAAGGCAACTCAAGCTGGATACGAAGTAGGGACGCGCAACATCGTAGATGTCCTTAACGCGCAGCAGAACCTCTTTCGAGCCCGCCGCAATTACGCCAATGCCAAGTTTGACTTCATAATCTCTATGATGCGCTTGAGGCAAGTATCAGGGCAACTTTCACCTGAAGACGTGTACACTCTCAACGGCTGGTTGCGACCGGAGCTACTCATAAGTCGGTTAGACAAAACAAACACTAACTAATTCTGGCATCTTCGATCAGATTAACCAATCTTGGGAGCGCTCCACTACTTTCTTCTGCCACCCGCCGAGATGAGGCTCCCATCTCTCTAAAAGTTTCTGTGTTGGTTAATAGCTCAACAACTGCTGTCGAAATTTCAGAAGCGACATTACATATTTTGAGTCCTCGGCAGGAACCTAGAAGTTCAGCGGTCTGCGAAAAGTTATAGAGATATGGTCCACTCAAAATAGGTCTTCCCCAAATGGCCGGTTCAATGAGACTATGACCCCCGACTGGCACAAGACTACCGCCAACAAATGTTATGTCACAAGCCCCATAGTACCCCATTAATTCCCCCATTGCGTCTACGACAAGAATATCAAACTCTTCGTCAGTTGACATACTACTACTGCGAGCAACTCGATATCCTCTGGAGACACACATATTGATTACGCCCCCAAAACGCTCTGGATGACGCGGCGTAATCACCAGCAGAAGATTGATGATTTTTTTCCGCGCATCAGAAAAGGCTTCAAGTACGATCTCTTCCTCTCCCGAATGTGTACTCGCCGCAACCCAAATTGGACGCTTCTCTCTGCCACGTAAGCGGTATCGAAGTTGCTTTGCAGTTTGCCTAAGACTATCCTCTACGACCATATCGAATTTTATATTCCCTGTTACCGAAATACGGGTTTCCGAGACTCCAAGTCGTATAAAGCGGGTTGCGTCGCCATCAGTCTGAGCCGCTACGCTAGACAGTTGTTTAAATATGCATCGTGTAAAAAACGCATATCGCTCATAACCACTTGCAGACTTTTCAGACATCCGTCCATTTGCCAAAACAACAGGTATATTGTTTTTACGGCATAAAGAAATTATATTTGGCCATAGCTCCGTCTCCATAATAATCAACATATCAGGCCTGATTCGCTCTAAGAATCGCTCCACCGCTCTTGGAATGTCATAAGGCACGTAAGAGTGGGTTATTGTTTTTCCAAGTTGATCTGAAAATGTGCTTTGTATACGTTGAGATCCTGTCGGAGTCATGCAAGTGACGTGTAATCTAAATTCATGGTTAATTGCACAGAGCGCTGTGATCAATGGAGTTGCAGCAACACTCTCTCCCACAGAGGCCGCATGCACCCAAAAGGTGAGTTTTTCATGAGATCTTCCGGGAACAAAGCCCCACCTTTCGCCTAAACGGATCCGATACAGCGGATACCTTAGAGATTTGACTAGCAACCGGATGACAATTACAGGAGTTAACAAATAAAACAAAAAACTATAAAAAAAGAGCACGGCTGAGTGACCCCATTTCTCAAACATCAGTAGTGAGCTATCTCTCGCATTAACTACGATACTAGTTGAATCGCTCCGTGATTACACCTTTAAAATTAGGGACGTCGCCTTGAGGCCAGAATTTTAAAAACCTCATAAAAGCCAAAGCAAACCCTCATTAACTCGGTGCGAATGCGAAACAAAAAGCAGGGTAAGCGTCGATAGAATGGAAATTTTAGCTGATGTGAGTATCCTATTTCCGATTCCATCCCTGTGTCAGCATCGCAAGGTATCGGATTGATTGAGCGGAATCTCAATCCATACAACCAAGAACGCTCGACTGCATGATCGAAAGGTAATCTCATCGGCAGGAGTTTTCGAACTAATCTTTCAGCAGCCACTCGATTGTAAAGAATGCTATTTGAATTATTTAACCTAGATAATGGTATTGCGAGATGGTACCCAGCTTCCAGCGCGAGAACATTTACAGGAGTCCCCGAATGAAATGACGATAGCTTTACTACATCCCAGGAGCGAGCGTTTTCCATCACGGAACGGATCAATGATTGGAAATCTTCTGGGAAATTAGCATCGTCCTCTAATATCAGTCCAAATTCGGCGTCACTAGTCAGAAATTCCTTCATGGCGGTGATATGCGATAAGTAACAGCCAACCTCACCGGGGTTAAGAGCCTTCCCGTGCCACTTTTCGTATGTTACCGTGTCAACGTCAATGAGTTCGTCGAGTAGGAGATCTGCGCCAACAATACCGGATATTCTCTGAAAACTGAGGCCAACAGACCTTATCCGACCATTCATGACATGTAAACGGTCCTCAGAGGTGTCGAGATTTATTAGGTAGGTTTTTAACATATAAGGAACAGTAGATTGCAGCTTTTAAGTGTCTACTGGTACCAGCCATTCTGTATATTTCTGCTTCCCGCCGCCACGCACAAGTTCGACATAGGACCTCTGCAACTGCTCCGCTATAGGGCCTCGAATACCACTCCCGATAATACGGCCATCATACTCACGTATTGGCATCACCTCAGCCGCAGTGCCGGTGAAAAAAGCCTCGTCACATATGTACACCTCATCACGAGTAATTCTCTTCTCACGAACACTTAGACCTAAATCCTCAGCTAAAATAAAAACCGTGTTCCGAGTGATCCCATCGAGGCACGACGTCAGCTCTGGAGTATATATTATTCCATCTCGAACCATAAAGAAGTTCTCCGCGCTCCCCTCAGCAACAAAGCCCTCGGTATCTAAGAGCATAGCCTCGTCACATCCAGCATCTAATGCCTCTCTCAAAGCCAACATAGAATTAAGGTAGTTGCCGCAGGCTTTTGCCTTACACATCGAACTATTCACATGGTGCTTGCAATAGGAGGAGGTCCGTACTTTTAAACCATCAACCATAGCTTCAGGAGCTAAGTAGTTAGGCCAATGCCACGCTGCGATTCCGACATGGACCCTGAGATTTTCAGCTCTAAGCCCCATACCCTCCGACCCATAAAATACCAGAGGCCTTATATAGGCCTCTGTTAGTTGATTCGCTCGAACGACTGCACGATGAGCCTCGTTAATCTCGTCATAGCTATATGGGATGCTCATGTGCATGATCTTGGCTGAATCAAAAAGTCTCTTTGTATGCTCGGCAAGACGAAAGATACAAGTGCCAAGGTCCCCACAATCATAGGCCCGAACCCCTTCAAAGACGCCGCTCCCATAATGAAGCGTATGCGTCAGAAGGTGGACTTTAGCTTCTCTCCACTCTATCAGTTCGCCGTCCATCCAAATCTTTCCATCGCGATCTGAAAATGACATTCCACTACCCCCTAGTTATCTCAGTTTTCTTGCTATCTTGGAGGCCCGAAGTTTTGTAAGCCTCAAAAAACACTCTAAAATGCATATCCGAGCACCAAAAACCACTGACGTCCACGATCATAGGCCTCTGCATCGCTCCCAAAATTAGGCTGATAGTCCCCAAAAATTTTGTACTGTTCGTCCGCCAGATTCTCGATACCACCTGTCACAAATAGTCCGCTAGACAAACTTTCCCATCGAGCGCTTATATTGACCACACTATAATCTGGTTGATAGAGCGGAGCATCCGACCAAGAGGGTGGCAGAGGGAGCCCGCTAGCGTTCGTATAGAATCCGGTTCGCCATGCCCAATCCACTCTCGGTGTAACAGTTCCGCCCGCTAAATCATAACTCTTTGTTACCGAAACATGTGCATTCCATTCTGAGATAAATCCAAAAGGGGAGTCAATTGTCAACCCAGCTGCTACAGCACCATCACTCAAACTGTCGTAGCCCGCATCAGTAAACCCTGCAGAAAAATTCACAAAAACTGCGTCGACACTAACATAAGACACCTCCAATTCAAGACCTTCGATGCTTCCCTTACCCGCATTTGTAACGTAGGGTCCTACCCTGCTCGGCTCCGCTATCAGTAGCTGCAAATCGCTGTAATCAGTCATAAATATAGACGCGTTTACTCGCAGGTCACTGTCGAGGAATTCCGCCTTCGCACCGACTTCATATGACTTAACATACTCTGGGTCAAACGTAGGTAAACTCGGTTCCGGCGGGAAAATACGCTGGTTAAAGCCCCCGACCTTAAAACCCTCACTGTAAGTAAAGTAGACTAAGTTTCCTTCATCCGTGGTGTACGTCAAATTCAACATCGGAGTAGTCTCCGACATCTCATTAGTCACCGTTTCAAAGGGCACTACACGATCTCCAATCGCACAGGTCTTATTTTCTCCCGTAGAAGAAATACAGGGAAATGGAGTTGAGAGTAAAGGTATCTCCTCAAAATACTGATCCGGCGTGTAGTCACGATCCTCTTTCGTATAACGAATACCCGCCGTTGCAGAGAATGCGTCCGTAATATTTGCCGTCACTTGAGCAAAGACGGCGTTACTTGAGTAGTCAAAATATCCTCCGCTCTGGATAGATGCAGGAGTAAAGTCAACGGGGTTGATATTCTCACCATCCTCATCGAAAGTGTATACCCCCATAATCCAGTCAAGGCGATCCTCCAAATACGTTCCAGAAAGCTGTAGCTCGATTGAAGTCTGGTCTTGAATAAAGGTGTCGTAATAGTGAGTCACCGGATTAATCTGAAACGGCGGCCCGCCCGGAACCCATGGCTCGCCATCCGCCTGATGATATCCGTCGCGGTCCGATGCAAAAGATCCATCAAGGGACCGGTTACCCGCGACCAATTTTGCAGTCATCGAATCGAGGTCCCATGAAAGAACGAGTGTTAGAGCCTCATTTTTCATATCGGAAAAATTTGGTCCAGTACCAAGATTGGTATTATCTCCCGTCACGGCATTGGCGGTTGTATAGCAAGTGCTCGGAGCATTCTCTCCATCACACACTAAATGGTTTAGATCGGGTCCCAAAGCTCCAAAGCCGGCAAAAATATTATTTGTGTAAGGGAAGTTACCTCCAGGAGTAGCATTTTCATTAGCAGGAAACCCGTCTACCCTTGTAATCACCATCGGCGGTCCGTTAGTGAAATCATCGTACTGCTCTAGTGAAAGGTTTGCGGTAAAAGTCTTGGAAGCCTCCCATCGAAAAGCCACACGCGCACTGGTGTAATCCTGATTACCGAGATCCTTTCCGTCGAAGGGCCGGAAGACGTATCCATCCTGTTCCATCATAGTCGCGCTTGCGCGCATGTATAATGACTCCGAGATCGGAAGGTTTAACATCCCACGGACGTTTTGGCGGCCATCAGTGCCGAGCTTAATGTCAAACTTACCAGCAACAGTGTCATCCGGCTTCCTGGTGGAAATGCTGATGGCTCCGCCGATCGTGTTCCTACCAAACAAAGTGCCCTGAGGACCACGAAGCACCTCAACCTGACCGATGTCGATCATGTCAAATACAGCGCCTGCAGAACGTCCAAGGTAAACCTCGTCAACATAAATTCCCACTCCTGGATCTATGGTGGGAATAAAATCTCGTTGCCCGATACCCCTTATATAAACCGCTGCATTATTACCGGCCCCGCTGAAGGTGGGTGTATTCTGGAAAACGAGATTTGGAGTGATTTCTTGTAGACGAGTGACCCGGGTTAACCCCATAGCTTCAAGACGCTCACCCGAGAGCGCTGTGATAGAGATTGGTGTATCTTGTAATCCTTCGGCTTTCTTTCTTGCAGTGACCACTATTTCCTCTAGACTCGCTGAAACAAATCCGGAGCCTGACGAAATCAACATCGCACTCATAAAAAAAATAAGTTTCTTATGAAGATGCTTGATATACCACTGACGCAAGGCTGAAGCGCTGGCCCCAACCGATATAGCTCTGTTTGACTTACTAAACATGTTCTCTTCCCCAAAGGTTGTAATTAAAAATTTCTGTGCGCAATACTACACCATAAGGAGAGAGTTTTAACATCTCAGTTTGGCTTCAATAGGATTCTTACGCTACTCTCATTCGAAACACCGCAAATGAAGCAATCAACAGAGGAAAAGCAAAAAAACCAATGCTCTCAGATGAACTAAGACCATAAGACAACAATACGCCCCCGATTAATGGCGAGAGGATAGCACCCACCCTTCCTACCCCAATGGCCCAGCCAATTCCGGTGACCCTCTGACTGGCGGGGTACAACGCAGGAGCGATTGTGTAGAGACCGATCATCGCACCTATCAAGAAAAAACCCATTATGGAGGCACATGCCATTAGGCTGACAAGACCGAGCTTTCCCATACCAAACACCATCATCGACACAACGCTCATGACCAAATACCCCGCAGTTAACCGATTGACATCAAATCGAGCCGTCAATGCTCCAAGGGCGACAGCTCCCAAGATCCCACCTATCTGAAGATATATCCCTGCTGAGATTCCTTGGGTTGTAGTGAGCCCCGCATCAACCAATAACTTTGGAGTCCAGCTGACCACATAATAAAAAGCGTACATCAAAAAAAAGAATGCACACCAAATAAAACAGGTTTTT
>PCCK01000100.1 GCA_002731695.1 Porticoccaceae bacterium | reverse complement strand
CTTGCAAGATCGGCATTTGACAAGGTATGCGAGGAATACTAACACATGTTTTACGATAGGAAAGACTTATGATCGATTTTACTTTGGCCAGTCAGTTAGAGACGCAGCGAGCGACCTCGGATAAAAATATGCAATCGTTTTTACGCGAGCCTGTAGATGTCGCGGGGGAACCGCCAAACAAGAGCAATACCTTTAAAGCTTTGTTATCCTGATGGCAGATTAAGCGTTATGAGCGATGTTGATGACCAAGATTTGGGCGGACACATTAGTGGATTTGGAAGCCCAATATACAGGAACTATGTACTTGTTACTCTCACCCTCGTCTATACTCTCAATTTTATAGATCGAACACTTATTGCGGTCGTTGCTCAACCAATTATACATTCTTTTGGCCTGACTGATGCTCAGTGGGGACTACTGTATGGACCACCATTTGCAATTTTTTATGCCTTTATGGGGTTGCCGATTGCCCTTTGGGCTGACCGGTCAAATCGCGTAAAAATAATCACGGTTTGTATTGTATTGTGGTCCGTGATGACTGCACTTTGTGGGGTCGCGGCCGGTTTCGTTTCTCTTCTATTATTTAGGGTCGGTGTTGCTGTCGGTGAAGCGGGTTGTACACCTCCCGCCAACTCTCTGATCGGCGACTATTTTATCGCAAAGAAAAGAGCTTCAGCGCTGAGTATCTATTCTACGGGAGTTATGCTGGGTGCCGTTCTCGCTAATTTATTTGGTGGCCCTATAGCGCAGATGCAAGGAACAGATTTTGATGCGTGGCTTGAAGGTGTTGGTATTGGATGGATGTTTTCACAGGTCGATTGGAGCCTTGTAGAGGGATGGCGCATTGCGTTTATTATTGTTGGTCTCCCTGGTGTTCTCGTGGCTTTAGCGGTGCTTTTCACTATAAAAGAACCGCCCAGAGGGTATTCCGATCCGCCCGGATTGGCGGCCGATATGCCAGTGCACTGGGGCATGGCTTTCAGCGAGTTGCGAAACAAGCCTACATTCTGGTGGATGGTGGCTGGAGCATCTATGGTAGCGTTTGTTGGCTATGGGATTAATAGTTTCCAAGCTCCCCTTCTTCAACGACTGCATGGCCTTAATGTCAGGGACGCTGCGGTAAATTTTGGTGCACCGTTTGCTTTTATGGCTGCGATAGGAACCTTTATGGGGGGGTACATCACCGAAAAGCTGACCCCCCACTGGAGGACGGCGGTAGCATGGGTGCCAGCCATAGGCTTGCTAATCGCTACGCCTCTTTACATTTTTGCTTTCTATTCTAAAGATTTAAATCTGGTATTATTTTTTTGGGGCACTGCGACCATGTTCCATTTTTCTTACCTCGGCGCTCAATACACCATCGGACAAGGTGTTGTTACCAATCGATCACGTGCCGCAGCGATAGCGGTGTTACTTATAGCAGTCTCTCTGGTAGGAAACGGTCTCGGACCATATTTTGTGGGATTGTTGAGTGACTTTTTTATGGCATTAACACTGGAAATGGTCGACCTGACTCAGCATCTGACTCCATCCACCTGCTTGTCGGATGTGCATGACTCTGATGAAGGTCACAAGCACCTCTGTGCGGCGGCCTATGCAACAGGCCTGCAAAGGGCTATGTCGGTGACGGTCTGTCTATTCGCGATTGCTGCCTTCTGTTTTATTGCCTCCTCGAAAAATTTAGAGCGCGATTTTATTGCAGAGCTATAAGGTGTGAGTATTTATGCCATCGAAAAATGACGTCTGTATAATCAGAAAGCCAGATTTAATTTTGAGACTGAGGATGTTTTTTGGAGATAATTTGGGTAAGCTCTTAAGAGGTCCATGTGGAAATTCATGAGACTGGTATGCAACTGTACTGGGTGATTACTTTAGTTTTGTTGGAACTCAAATCATATGGTAAAAAAAGAACAAGAACTACGAATTGAGCTTGCTGCATGCTTCCGAATATTTGATTACCTCGGCTGGACGGAACTTGTATACAATCATATTACCGTTAGAGTTCCGGGGGAGAAGGCCCATTTTCTGATCAATCCGTTTGGTTTTCACTACGGTACGATTTGTGCCTCGGACCTTGTCAAGATGGATATTGAAGGGAACTTGGTTGACGATTCGCCCAACTCTGTTAATCCAGCCGGAATTATTTTGCATACAGCGATTCACTCGGCGCGGTGCGATATCAACTGTATCATCCATACCCATACCGATTCCGCTATGGTGGTAGCTTGTCAGCAGCAGGGTTTGCGGTATGACAATTTTTATTCGGCGCTACATAGGGGAATTGTGGCCTATCATGATTTTGAAGGTATAACCGTCCTAGACGATGAGAAACCGAGGTTGGTGGCTAATTTGGGCGATAAAAATTTGATGATACTGCGCAGTCATGGTCTCGTTGGATGTGGCGCCACTATCCCTGAGGCGTTCTTAAATACTTGGCGCCTCCAGCGAGCTTGCGACATACAGTTTGCAACAGACAGTTGTGGTCGGAAGGTGAACCCAATTGGTGATGAGATACTTGAAAAAACTGAACAGCTATTAAAGCTACAGCATCCTGAAAACGGTGCTTTCGGTCAGCTGGAGTTTGCAGGGATGCGCAGGCTTATGGATAAACTTGATCCGAGCTACAGAGATTGAGTCGGGAACCAATACAAATCTTTTATAATAATAACGCCAAAGGCTCTTAAAATTTTGGAGGTGTGTGAATGGAAAAACAGGTGACGTTCACTGAAATGTCGAAAGGAACTGCTGATGATTACGCGATTATAACCGAGCACTCGGCGAAATTTTCTGAAACACTAGCAGATCGGATACTGGAACATTTAACCCTCCTCAAAGGAGATACGGGCGGATTTCCTATTGACCGTTACGCCCACAGTCTTCAAGCTGCGACGCGCGCTTATCGTGATGGTCGTGATGAAGAGTATGTGGTCTGCGCCCTTTTGCATGACATAGGTGATACCATCGCATCCGCAAACCATGCGGATCTCGCTGCGACCATGCTCCAGCCCTTCGTGTCAGAGCGTAATCACTGGATCGTAAAGCATCATGGGGTCTTCCAAGGGTATTATTTTTTTGAGCATGTTGGCCTAGATAAAAATAGTAGAGATAGTTTTAAAAAAAACGAGCATTGGGATGCCTGTGCAGAATTTTGTGAAAAATACGATCAAAATTCATTTGATCCCGAATACGAAAGTTTGGGTATTGAGTACTTTGAGCCAATGGTGAGGAGAGTATTCAAAAAGCCCAAGACATCTATTGCGATGGCATATAACTCGGATTAACAGGGTGAGGATGCCTCTGAAACAGAGTGCGCTGGGGTTACTTTTCGATGAGGCCCAACTCAACGAATATCCTTTTTCTTGATATCAAGGTTGAAAATTAAAATCTCATGTAACGCATTATGTTATATCTCAATGCAAGTTTTTGAAGAACTTTTTTGTAAGAGTCCCTGATTAACATAAGACTTGCACGTCTGGTCCATCAGACGATTAGTTTTGATTTTGTGGTGGGAAAAAAATTAGCAGAGGCTTTAAGGTGTTTGCAACTTTAGGCACTTTTAGAACGTTTTAGTACATGACGACTGCTTTTAGTTTATGATCAAGAAAAATATATAAGTTTCGGGGTGGTACTTTGAGTTATCGTAAGGCGCTTACAAGGCGAGCATTTCTAAATCGGGTCTCTCGTGTTTCACTGGGAGCAACCCTTGCCGTAAATTCGATGGGTTTTTTTGGACTTGTCAATGCCCCAAAGGTTTTATCGAGTTCCCACCAAGATTTTCGGGCCCTAGTGCTTGTATTCTTAGAGGGGGGAAATGATTCATTTAACATGATTGTGCCCTCAGGCTCTGGTTCTATGCGTGCGGAGTATGATCGAGGAAGACGGTTCCTCGCTCTACCAAGTGAGCGGCTACAGCTTTTAAATTTGAAAGACGCGGCGAGTCTATATGATGGATCCAGCTCAAGTGACTTTGGCTTGCACCCCGCTTGTCAGAATCTTGCAGGGATGTTTAACTCTGGTGAGATGTCAGTCATCTGCAACGTGGGCAACTTGATCGTCCCAACGAACAGTCAGCAATTTTCGGATGCCGCTGTCAAACTTCCTCCACGGTTATTTTCTCATGCTGATCAACAACGGCAGTTTCAGAGCGAGCCCACCAATCCATTTCAGTATGGTTGGGGTGGTAGATTGGCCGAAATGTTATCGGACTACAACACTGATGTAAGTCTATCTCCGTTGATCTCTGTTTCTGGATTAAACTCTTTTCAGGTAAGTCGAGATAGTCTTGTAAATCCTTACACGATGGGAACCAACGGAGTTGTCTCCCTCGCGGCCTTTAATGGTGATCGAAAGGCCTTAGTCGAGGCAGGGATGGATTCAGTCAATGGATCTTCCCACCTCATGGCGCAAAAGTATCAAGATGTTTTTCAATCCGCTAGGAAGGCGGAAACGATAGTGTCAGGCACTTTTGAGAGAGCGGAGGCATCTGGGGTGGACTACGAGGGCATATTTAACGCCGCTGGGCTATCCGATACCCGCGTCTCCCGCCAGTTGAAGACGGTGGCCAAGATGATTGGGGGTCGGCCGTCAGAGTCGAACCGACGGCCGGTATACTTCGTAAAGATGAACGGATTCGATACCCATCAAAACATGCTGGCTGATCACGCAACCTTGATGGCTGAGCTAGATGCGGCCCTTGGAGCTTTTCGAAATGTGCTCAAGCAGCAAGGGGATTTTGATCAGGTTCTGACATACGTAGGCTCAGAATTTGGTCGTACTTTTACACCGAACGGTGATGATGAGGGAAGCGGAACAGATCATGGATGGGGTGGGCATGCACTTGCTATGGGAGGCATGGTACAGGGCAGCCGTTTTTTTGGGACGTACCCGACTCTTGATCTCAATAATCCCCTTGACCCCGGCCGAGGAAGATGGATACCGACCACCTCTAACTCTCAGTGTGCGGCTTCCATCGCCCATTGGATGGGCGTACCTCAGTCAGATGTAGGCAAGATTTTCCCCTCATTGGCAAACTTTGCTAGTCCTTTTGAGGCCAACTCTAATCTTGACTTCATCAGACTATGAAATCACTAATGTCAAAATTACCCAGTTACTTGCCATCATTTTTCTTTGCATTAATGTTATCCGCCTGTGGTGGCGGCGGTGGTGGCAGTGATTCTCAATCCCCTACGGTGAATTCGGACAGGGATAGTGACGGTGTGCTCAATTCCTTAGATGCTTTTCCAGATAACGCTTCCGAATCATTGGATACAGATTTAGATGGGGTTGGTAACAATGCAGACACCGACGATGATGGAGACGGTGTGGCGGACACAGAGGATATTTTCCCTTTGGATAGTTTTGAGTCACTAGATACCGATTCAGATGGGGTTGGCAACAATGAAGATTCTGACGACGATGGTGATGGGGTTTTAGATTTGGAAGATATCTTCCCTCTGGATAGCTCTGAGTCAAGAGATACCGATTCAGATGGACTCGGAAATAATGCCGATGATGATGATGACAATGATGGGGTTTCTGATTCTTTAGACGTATTTCCATTTGACGAAAACGAGAGTGTTGACTCCGACGGGGATGGCGTTGGAAATAATGCGGATCCTGATGATGACAATGATGGCGTTGAGGATATTAGTGATGATTTTCCGGAGGATGAAGCACGGTCGGTGACTCCGAGGATAAGTCTTACAGTCTTGGAGGAGAATGCTTATGAAGCAGATAATCAGCTCGGAAAGTTTCAGATTCAGAGGACCGGAGATCCCGTGGAACTTGATATTATCTTCCAGATATCGGGTAACGAAGATCTAACTCGTGGTTCGGTGACGGAGGCTGATATCAGCTTATCCTATAGTGACGGTGACGGCGTTGGTACGACCTTGAGGTTGGCGGAGAATCAAAATTTTCGGGTGATTGAAGTTTTAGCTACACAAGATGGTTTAGAAGAAGTGCCTGAAACACTGACCTTGACTCTGAAACCCGAAGAGGGATATGAGCTTGGCACTGATGTCGCGGGGTCGGTAATTGTCAGCGACGCTAGTAATGCGCCAGAAAACGGAAGAGTCTTTTTGGGTGCATTCGGGCCTCAGGACGGTGCGGATACTGTCGCCTCTGGGCTTCTTAGTTTTGTACTACAGGGCGATAATGACGCCGGAGTACTGAATTATAGTTTCTCTAATCTCGCTTCGACAAGGACGGATCAGCACATCCATATGCTGCCCTCTGGGACCATTGTGAGGGATATTGAAGAGTTATTGCTTGACGAGGACGGACATTTAAGCTCCTTTACTTGGGATATGGCGCCTGGTGGAATTTATACAACAGAGCAGCAGGTGTTAGATGCGCTATTTGAGGGAAAATTTTATATTAACATTCACACTGCGAATTACCCAAATGGCGAGATTTCGGCAACCCTAGTTTTTGATGCCAATGTTAATGCCCCAACAGATTCAGGGGGCGGAGAACTTACCAATTATGCTAGTTTAACAGAAACTGAAGTGGATTCCGACGTCGTTAGATTTTTGAATCAATCTACATTCGGCTCGACTGAGCGAAGTTACAACGAGCTAAGGGCGACTATCGAAGCGAACGGAGAGAACCGGCTGGCTGCCTATGAAAGTTGGATAGATAGCCAGTTCGAAAAACCGCAAACTGAAATGCTTGCACTTATGGATGAGACTATCCCTCTTTTCCTTTCTTGTGATATTACTCGGAATGCAGGGTGCGATAACGCTGAGGCGGAGGAAAATCTAAGAAGAGATGCTTTTTGGCCAATGGCAGTTTATGGTCGGGATCAGCTGCGGCAGCGGATGACATTTGCATTGAGCGAGATTCTGGTAGTGAGTGATCAGGACGCTGGGGTGAGGAATGGTCACCGAGGTGCGGCAGATTACTGGGATACACTTGCAGAAAATGCTTTCGGTACATATCGGCAGCTGTTGGGAGACGTGACTCGTCATCCAATAATGGGTTTGTACCTAAGCCATTTAAGAAATAAGAAAGAGGACCCGGCAAAGGGAACTTACCCTGATGAGAACTATGCTCGAGAGGTAATGCAGCTTTTTACCTTTGGCCTTGTTCATAGGCAAAAAAACGGATCTATCAAATTAGGCGAAAACAACCTCCCAATAGAAACCTATGACAACTCCGTTATCAGTGAGCTAGCGCGTGTGATGACTGGCCTTTCTTTCAGTAAAACCAATAATGGCAGCTCCGTTATTGACAATACTAATTTCTCAAGGGGTAACAGTTTCAACAATTCTGTCCAACATCGGTGGACGCACCCGATGAAATTCTTCACGGCCCACCATGACTTTGGTGAGAAGATATTATTCGAAGATGGTGGTGAGACAAAAAAAATTAGCGCGAGCAGTTCGATAAGTCTCTCATCTGCAAACGAAGAACTTGAGCAGGTCCTCGATTATTTGGTGGGACATGGGACAACCGCTCCTTTCATTGCGCGAAAATTAATACAGCGATTTGTGACATCAAATCCCAGCCCCGGCTACATAGAGCGCGTTGCAGCTTCCTTCGGAGATCAGGGAGATCTACGTGCTGTGATCAAGGCCATTCTCCTCGATCCCGAGGCTCGAAACCCTGCGACCATTTATTCCTCTAGCTATGGAAAGTTCAAGGAACCGCTGCTTCATCTAACATCTTTGTTAAGGCTTCTGCAGGCTGGCTCAGAAATCCCGCTGGGCGAGTCTACTACAGTCGGTAATGATGCGATTCCTGGGGTGGGTCATAGTAATATTGAAAGATTTGACCCTGGGGTCACACTCATGCGGATTGGCAACATGCAAGCTATCGGGCAAGAGGTCCTCCGCGCTCCTTCGGTATTCAACTTTTTCTCACCGGATTTCGCACCAACTGGACCCATAGCTAGTGGTTCGCTGGTGTCGCCCGAACTTCAGCTTGTAACAGAGAGTCAGATATTTAATACATTCAATATCTTTTCTAGCTTGGTTAGCTCGGGTGGTCTTAGTAGAAGCAATCGATATACAAATTTTAATCTCACCTACACGAGGGATCAGTTTAGGGTGAAGCTAAACGATGCTGTCCTCGATAGTGTTTGGGACAGCACAACTGGGACCAATTTATCAAAAGCTGAGGCTTTAGTCAGATTCTTGGATTTCTACCTCAACGCCGGACAGTTGACCACTATTGGGCAGGAGGTCAACGGTGCTTCTAGATCAGATAGTTTTACATACTTACTTGCGCAACGCCTTTCTACCTATACGAACAGTATGAACCGCAATCGACTCGCAGTTTATACCATGATGACCGCGCCAGATGTTCAAATCAGTCGGTAAATGGGTGGGAGTTCTTTTTATCATTGATGGTTTTTCTGAGATTTGTTCCAAATATTGGCAGAGATTAGAGTTCGATGTATGCGAATTAAGATCTTATCAAAAATAACTATAATATTGGAGTAGTTTCGATGCATGCGCGCTACCTAACAGTTTTATTGCCTATCATAGCGTCGGTCCTCTTATCTTGTGGAGGTGGAGGAACTGGCTCAGATAGTAATGCTGGTTATACCAATAATGATCCTGTCGTAAATGAACAACCAGTACCAAGAGGTATGCTAATTCAAGCAGAAACCGATTCCGAGATTATCAACAGTGTTCGACAGGGGCTGACAACGATTACCGAGGGTAATATCGCGGAACGCGCACTATCTCAGCCCGCAATTGATGTGACTGCATCGGATACAGCAACCTCCTCGGAAAACTATACAACAACGTACACTCTCG
>PCCK01000099.1 GCA_002731695.1 Porticoccaceae bacterium | reverse complement strand
TTCCTCTAAATCTTCCTCCTCTAAATCTTCCTCCTCTAAATCCTCATCCTCATCCTCATACTCTTCCTCACCCCTTTCCTCTATCTCCTCTTCGTCATACTCTTCCTCATCCTCTAAATCCTCATCCTCTAAATCATCTTCCTCATGCTCTTCCTCATCCTCTGAATCCTTATACTCTTCTTCTAAATACTCATCCTCTAAATCATCTTCCTCTAAATCATCTTCCTCTACACCCTCATACTCTTTCTCTTCGTCATACTCTTCCTCTAGCGCATCATCTTTTGAATCTTCAGAAGTAACATCTTCTAACACTTTTTCCTCATACCCATACCCATCACAGCGTTTATCTTCATTTAGCGCAACATCCTCTCGCAAATCTTCCTCATACTTATCTTTTTCCATCTCGTTATAACCATCTGTCGTATTATCAGCGCCTTGAACTAGATCAACGCCAACCAAATTTAATTCATCTCGATCCTGCCGAAGACCAACTCCATACTTTTTCAACTTACTAACCTCTTCATCTGACGCATCCTCGCCAAGTTCTGAAGCAACACTACCATGAGTTGAATTTGCGAATTGTTCTAACGAAAAATCTTTATTCTCTTCTGAGATATCATTTGCATGCTTTTCCGGCGAAGTATGAATATTTCTCATGATATCAATCTCATCATCGATCTCTTCAACAAGGTTAGATGAAAGATCCAAAACCGTTTCCAATCTTCCCAATGCAGAATCAGGTAATTCATTTGCTGTAGCATTTATGAGATCACTCATGTTTTGACCTCGCGCTTCATGATTTTCGATATTTGCATTATCAAATTTTGACAAAACGTTTTTCTCGCTCGGACCCTGCTCATGAACCTCATGGGAGTACCCTAGGTTATTTTGATCCACAATCTCACCGTCAAACTCCTCGTTACCGGTTTGTGGTTCATATGTCAAAGTCTGCTTTGAATTTTCATTGATCTCTTCTTGCTTATGCGAATTAGAAATCGGAATCTCAACATTTTTCATAGATGTAAACTTTTTAGTTGAACCAAAGGCGCCATCAGAAAAGTCAGAACTGCCACCATCCTCAGAGGAGGATGTCGAAGCTAAATGTTTTTCAACACTATCTAACTCTGAGCTGACCAACGACGAATCTGTTATAATGACTTTTTGAATCGGATCAGTCTGAAAAGGATTAAAGCTTTTAGCGGGCTTCGACTGATCAGTATTTAATGATAGTTCTTCGCTTTGCCGGTTTACAGACTTTTTCTCTTGCGCTTCACTCTCGCTAATATGGTTTTGATTCACGGCGCAATCAACTCTGATCAAGCCTTCATCTTCTTCTGCGTCCACTGTGCTTACACTATCACCACCGTTTTCCGGCTCTAATTCGGGTACCCTATTGTCTAGGTTTTCGGGGTATTCCCGGCCCTTACTGTAGCCGTAGGGTACTTTTATCTCAGAGACATTGAATGACTTCCATGGGTCATCCTCGAGTTGTTTCATCCCTACCTCATATTTTCCAGTGTATGAGTCTTTTGCCAATACCTTTACGTTTATTACGTCACCGATGTCTAAAACTGAAGAGGGATCAGACACTCGTTTCCAAGCAATATCGTTTACGTTGAGTACTCCAATTGACTCTCTTATATCAAGGTGCGCACCCAAGGGTGACAAGCTAGTTACAACACCAAGACAGGAATCGCCAACCACTAACTCCTTTAGAGAAGTTTCGCTTGTCACTGGATCTTCAGAACTATCACGTGCGTTTTTTAGATCGTCCTCGTTTGGCGGATGATCTATGAATCTGTCAACTATTTCTTGCTCCGAGGGATGACTGTCCGCTGTTGAATCATTGGACGGTAACTCATCAAACACGGGTCTCTTGTGTGATCCAATGGAAATTTCTTCTTTATCTTCTGCAAAATTCTCCCTATTGGCATCGCCCACCGTCTTTTCTCGCGCCAGTTCGGTAATGTCATCTGAATCTTGACTTAACGAATTAGAGCTAGGTTGCTTATCTTGTGGTCCGTCGCTATCAAAAAAGCTAGCTTCTGACTCGTTTTTCAAAGAACTAGCGGACTTACCTGCTGCATACTGAGGTTCTTGGATCTCTGACGCACTTTGACTTTGAGCTTCGCTTAGATCGACCTTAGCATCACCACTGCGGCGAGGATCCGAATCATGCTCGGAAGCCCCAATCTCACAATCAAGAGACTTGAGCAAAGCGTTGCCTGAACTAGCATCAACGTCCAAGCTACCAGATATGTGGGCGGAAGCCGATGGCAAATCAGCAGTATCTAGGTTTATGTCCGGTGATACCTCACTTGCTTTGGGTAGATCAAAATGGACCAGATCTTGAGCTGAAGAATTGGTCATTCTGTCAGCTCCCTCGAGATTTGCTAAGTGATCATTGTGCTGATCTAAACCCGTGTCATAGGCCAATCCTCCGACAATGCTTTTTTGATTGTGATCAGGCGCCGATGTATTTGATTCAAGCTGCTCGGATTGATTGCCCGCAAAAACCTCAGTTCTCTCCCGCTGTCTAGCGTCCGAAGTGGCCTCACTGCCACCAGCCACAACCTCAGACTTGACTTGCTCATCTTCAAATTTAGCTAGATCTGAAACAAAGCCTTGAACACCCGATCCAGATTCATCAAGAAGACTTTGTTGCAATATTATAGATGCTGCAGCAACGGAATCTTGGTCACCAGTTTTTTCTACTTCGGAGTATATGGTCTCCAACTCCCTAAACCTGCGCTCCTCATAAAGAATCTGCATCAATCTTACTCTACAAGCGGCATCCAAAGGTTTGGCAAAACGTTCCTCCTGAAGCACATCTATCGCTTCATCGATTTTCCCAACAGATAAGTACATTTCAGCGTCGATCATGGGATCCACCATAGAATCAAAGAATCGAGAGGACACTTCGTCAGCGGTATTGGGGAAAATTTCCGTATCGCTCTCGTCAAAAAGTTTGATATTTACTCCATCTTCCTCATCAAAGTAGAAACTTAAATCATCAAGGCCTGTTACTTCATCATTTTCTAAATTATTTTTTTGCTCTGGCTTTTTTGCACGTCGAGAATACACATATAAACCTCCTAACAAACCTAATCCAAATAGAAAAGCACCGAGAAGCACACCGACATTACTAGGTTGAGGTTTTATTGAAGCGGACTGTTGAGACGAGGTATCGTCATCATCCAAAGCGAGTGCTGAGCTCACATTATTTTTTAAGGATTCAGATGAATCAACTCTTTCTTTTCTATCCAAGGCCTTTCTTGTTAGAAGATTAGCAGCTCGCTCTTGCTCAAGAGCACTTCTTCTTATTGAGCTAATTACGGCTCTTGATTGAATCCTATCCGGCTCGATTCTTTCTATTCCCGGACTGACAAAAGCCCCAAATTCCGATCTAACTTCCTCCTCAGTTGGCAACAAAATAACTGAACCAACGACGATTTCACTTACGTCGCCCTCCTCAAACGCCGCAGAGTTATACCTAAAAATCGCCTCCATAATTTGAACGACACTAATTCCAGTAAACCTGAGCCTTCTAGCAATTTTCCAAAGAGTATCATCGGACGCAACCTCATATTGGCCTGGAACTAAAGGCAGCTCGGTGACCTCCGAAACTGTGACACCCCGCCAATCACGTTCTATCGCACCGATGCCCTTATCCTGATCATCTATTTCAGTTAGCAATAATCCCGTCTCACTCGCTCGTTTTTCTGAGACTGTCTGCGCAACACTAATTGAACACGCACCAATCAATGAGGTTAAAATACCACTCACAAAAACTGCACTCATGCAGCGGCTGTTCATAGATATTTTTTGAATTCGCATCTTCTATTCTCTCTCCCGAATGATAACCAACCGGCTTTTTTTCCAAACTCGACACAACAATTACAAGTTGTACTTTATTGACTAGCATTCGAGTATTGATATGTATATTTATGTATTTGAAGACTTTATGGCTCGCGAGTCAAGCGTTTCAGACAAGAAAGGGATGCCTCATTCTAAATGTTCCTCTTTCAAATATTTTGAAAACACAGCTGCAAGAGACAGGTGGGCGTAAGCTTACTACAGCGACAAACAAAAAATTTGGTTTTACGTGGGAATTTAGCTATGCCTCGAAACTGATAATTATTTCTAACATACGCCTTATCGGCTCCGCCGCGCCCCAAAGCAACTGATCCCCAACCGTAAAAGCGGAAAGGTACTGTGCCCCCATATTCATTTTTCGAAGTCTACCGACAGCCACCTTTAAGGTTCCAGACACGGCAGCAGGCGTGAGTTCAGTGACTGAGGTATCTTTTCTATTTTGAACTACTTTCGTCCAAACGCTTGTACTATCCAATATCGCATGAATATCGTCCAGCGGCACATCTTGGCGCAGCTTTAATGTGACTGCCTGACTGTGGCTCCTCATCGCGCCCACTCGAACGCATAGTCCATCCAAAGCGATCTGATTGTCGCCTCGACCTAAAATTTTGTTAGTTTCAACTTGATTTTTAAACTCCTCTCGACTCTGACCATTGCCAATTTCGCTATCAATCCAAGGTAAAAGATTTCCGGCTAGTGGTTGGCTCCATTCAGTTATCGGAAACGTTTCCGACGCCATACACTCGCGCGTCAGCCTATCAATCTCTAAAATAGAGGATTTAGGATCAGTTAGTAAATCACCGACTGATCCTTTAACCATACCCATCTGGGTAATGAGCTCTCGCATATTATTTGCACCTGCACCAGATGCGGCCTGATAAGTCATCGATGAAGCCCATTCTACAAGGTCCTCTTTAAAAAGACCGCCCAAACCCATCAGCATCAAACTTACTGTACAGTTACCTCCAATGAAGTTTTTTACCCCACTTTTAAGACCTTCGTCGATCACAGCACGATTAATGGGGTCCAGAACAATTATTGCATCATGATTCAATCTCAGTACAGAAGCAGCATCGATCCAATAACCCGCCCAACCCATACTGCGCAACTCAGGGTGTACTTGGTTTGTATATTCACTACCCTGACACGAAACAATAATATCCATCCTTTGAAGAGAGGAAATATCAAACGCATCTATCAAATATGGGTTATTTGATATTTTTAGAGGATTACGAGAACCTGCCTGAGAAGTGCTAAAAAAATAAGGAGATATTGAGTGAAAATTATTCTCTGAGAGCATCCTCTCAATTAATACTGAGCCAACCATACCACGCCATCCTATAAGGCCAGTCTTAAGCATTAGTTATGCTCCGATAATAATGCCGCCATCATTAATCTCTCACCTATATCCGAACAGTAACGGCGTCGCCGATCTCGCGGGTGGTTACCATAGTCATTGAGTCGCTCATAATGTCGGGAGTACGAAGACCAATATCCAGTACTTCATTTACTGCTAATTCTATGGTGTCAGCAATGTCTGTGCGGTGAAAAGAGTACCTCATCATCATAGCGACCGAGAGTATTGTAGCTAAAGGATTAGCTTTCTGTGTGCCCACGATATCGGGAGCCGATCCATGGCAAGGCTCGTAAAGCCCTTGCCCATTCTCACCCAAGGAAGCTGACGGCAGCATACCAATTGATCCGGTGAGCATTGCAGCAGCATCCGAAAGAATATCTCCAAACATGTTGCCAGTTACAACAACATCAAACTGCTTTGGTTCCTTAATGAGTTGCATTGCCGCGTTGTCAACATACATATGAGCCAGCTCGACAGCAGGATATTCAGATGCCAACTCTGTTATGGTCTCTCGCCATAGGGCTGTGGCCTCTAAAACATTCGATTTATCAACAGAACATAACCGCCGACCTCGTCTGAGAGCGGCCTCAAAAGCTACCCTCCCAATGCGACGTATTTCAGATTCTGAATATTTATATGTGTTAAAGCCCTCACGCTCTCCATTTTCAAGAACACGAATACCCCTTGGCTCACCAAAATAAATACCGCCTACCAATTCACGTATAATAAGGATATCCAATCCTGATACAATTTCTGGCTTGAGTGAGGAAGTAGCGCAAAGCTGCGGATACATGATCGCTGGCCTCAAATTAGCGAAGAGACCAAGTTCAGACCGGAGCTTAAGTAATCCTTGTTCCGGCCGTAACTCTAGATCTAAACCATCCCATTTAGGACCACCAACCGCTCCGAGCAATATTGCTCTTGATTGATGGGCGAGTTCCATTGTGTCTAACGGGCATGGCCCTCCAGCCTTGTCAAAAGCCGCGCCCCCCAAATCAGCGAATTTTATCTCCACATCCAGATCAAACTTGACAATCACGGCTCTCAGAACCTTCACTGCCTCATCAATGATCTCCGGCCCTATATTATCGCCTGGCAATACAAGAATAACAGAAGTCATTTTATCGCACCAAATATCCAGGGATGTAACTTTCTTCGCTCCATCTCATATCTGGTAATCGCCTGTTTGTCACGTAAAGTCACGTCGATTTCATCTAAACCCTCTATAAGACAGTTCTTGTAAAACTGATCTATTTGAAAAGTAAAGCTGCGACCATCATCCAGTAATACCCTTTGGGGATGCAAATCAATGGATATCGAAAATCCAATTTCGTAGTAAAGTTGCGTAAATAATTTATCAATCAAATCCTCATGTAAAATTATCGGCAGCAGCCCATTCTTAAAGCAATTATTATAAAAAATGTCTGCAAAACTTGACGCAATAATCGCACGAAAACCAAAATCTTTGAGCGCCCAGGGAGCGTGTTCTCTGCTTGATCCACAACCAAAATTATTTCGCGTTAACAAAATAGAGGACCCGATATAACGATCATTATTTAGTGCGAAATCGGGATTTTCCTTACGTTCCTGTGGATTTGAACCTTGACTTCCCTGATCAATGTAACGCAGCTCATCGAAAAGATTCGCACCAAAACCGGTTTTTTTAATGGATTTAAGGAATTGCTTCGGGATAATCATGTCAGTATCAACATTCGCCCGATCCATGGGTCCAACTAGCCCTCTATGACGGTTAAAAGGTTCTATCATCTCAAATTCTCGGCAAAGGTCCTTACGTCGATAATCCGCCCCGCGACCGCTGCTGCTGCTGCCATCGCTGGACTCATCAAGTGCGTTCGCCCACCATTACCCTGCCGACCCTCAAAATTACGGTTCGAAGTCGAAGCACAATGTTCTCCAGACCCCAATTTGTCGTCGTTCATAGCAAGACACATCGAACATCCTGGTTCTCGCCACTCCATTCCAGCATCAACAAAGATAGAATGTAACCCTTCGGTTTCAGCTTGAGCCTTAACAATTTGCGAGCCTGGCACCACTAACACCTGTTTCACAGTGCTGGCCCGCTTACGCCCTCTTACAACTTCAGCAGCTGCGCGAAGGTCTTCAATCCGAGAATTCGTACACGAACCAATAAATACTCTATCAACCGCAATTGACGTTATTTGTTGCCCTTCCTCAAGACCCATGTAATCTAAAGCATGACGCAATCCTTCTCTCTCGGTAGGAGTCCTCATACTGCTCATTGTTGGAACCATCCCCGATACCTCTGCCACCATTTCTGGAGATGTGCCCCAACTCACCTGAGGAGCGATCTCTTTGGCAGACATACACACTTCTTTATCGAATTGCGCATCCTCGTCACTAACAAGTGATCTCCAGTAGGATGAGGCGGACTCAAAAAGATCACCTTTTGGAACGTACCTTCGACCCTTAACATAATCTATAGTTTTATCATCGACCGCGACTAGTCCAACACGTGCACCGGCCTCGATCGCCATGTTACACACCGTCATCCGACCCTCCACCGACATGCCAGTAAAGACATCACCAGCAAACTCAATCGCGTGCCCATTTCCGCCTGCGGTGCCAATCCTACCAATAATCGCTAAAATAACGTCCTTGGGCGTCACCCCAAATCCTAACTTACCATTTACGGTTACGCGCATATTCTTCATTTTTTTTGTAACCAAGCACTGAGACGCCAATACATGTTCCACCTCGGATGTACCTATCCCGTGCGCAAGACAGCCAAGAGCTCCGTGAGTGGCGGTGTGGGAATCGCCACATACAACGGTCATTCCCGGCATAGTGACTCCAAGTTCAGGACCCATCACATGCACAATACCCTGACCCATGTCGTTCATTTTGAATTCTTTTATTCCGAATTCTTCGCAATTGTCGTCCAAAGCTTTTACCTGAATTCTGGACGTTTCATCAGGGATCCCTAATACACCCGCTTTGCGCTCACTAGGATCCGTTGAGATATTGTGGTCTGGTGTTGCAATGTTGGTATCCAGACGCCACGGAACTCTGCCTGCAAGTCGCAAGCCTTCAAAGGCCTGAGGCGAGGTAACCTCATGAAGAATGTGCCGATCAATGTATATTAGCGTTGCGCCATCTTGGCGATCACACACAACATGGCTCTCCCACAACTTGTCGTAAAGCGTTTGTCCAGTCAATGTTGGCAAAACCTCTTTTTTATTCCAATAATCCTCAAGTCGAAGCGTTATCAGTATGTTAGTATAATATCATCAATATCGTAAATTGCTTAACGATCTCTTTAAAAACCGTTTCTTACATGACGAATGATCTCTGTCGAAAAGAAAAACAAAAACCAATCGTTGTGCTTTACTCAATAGGAGCAAGCTGTTTGTTTACACGGTTATTCTGTGCAATGTCTCTCAAGTAGTGGTCCATGATAACAACCGCAGTCATAGCCTCAGCAATTGGTACGGCACGAATACCAACGCATGGGTCATGACGGCCGGTAGTCACCACTTCTACCGACTCACCATTTGTGTTGATTGACTTACCAGGAATTCTAATGCTCGAGGTTGGTTTTAATGCCAAACATGAGCAAATCGTCTGCCCGGTTGAAATACCGCCTAAAATTCCGCCAGCGTTATTAGACAAGAATCCTTCCGGGGACAATTCATCCCTGTGTTCAGATCCTTTTTGATCTACAGAGGAAAAACCTGCGCCGATTTCCACACCTTTCACGGCGTTTATGCTCATCAACGCATGTGCTAGATCAGCGTCAAGTCGGTCAAAAACTGGTTCTCCTAACCCTACTGGCACGTTTTCCGCTACCACTCTAACCTTTGCGCCGACCGAATCTCCCGCTTTTAACAGTGCCTGTATATAAGCCTCAAGAGCAGGAATCTTCTCAGTGTCGGGAAAAAAAAAGGCATTTTCCTCAATCTCAGATTGTTGGAAATGCTCTGCTACAATCGGACCAAGCTGAGAAACATACCCATAGATTTTAACTCCTAGTTGCTCATTCAGATATTTTTTTGCTATCCCACCGGCAGCGACGCGCATAGCAGTCTCTCTAGCCGAACTTCTGCCACCGCCGCGGTAATCGCGGATACCATATTTTTGCTGGTAGGTATAATCTGCATGAGATGGACGGAATAAGTCTTTAATTTTCCGATAGTCTTTCGGTTTTTGATCAGTATTTTCTATTATCATACCAATAGGCGAACCAGTCGTCTTGCCCTCAAATATACCCGAAAGAATCCTTATTTCGTCTGCCTCTCGTCTCTGAGTTGTATACCTAGATTTACCAGGCTTTCGCCGATCCAAATCCAACTGCAGGTCTCCCGCACAGAGACTCAGCCCCGGGGGACAGCCATCGACTATACAGCCCAAGGCATCGCCATGGCTCTCGCCAAAGCTGGTCACTGAAAACAGTTTTCCTAATGTATTACCAGACATCGCTGTAAACTCCCAGTGTTAGCTCCCATGATTATACGAAAATTAGGAAAAAAAATTGCGGTTTTCATCCAGCTGATCGTAGCTTAGAATGAAAACACCCGAATCCCCCTCACCAACCGAAGGCCAAATAAACGGGACAGCTGTAAATTCTTGCTGCAATGCAAGAGCAGAGTGCCCAACTTCAACGACTAAAATTCCTTGAGGGTTGAGGTGATCAATTGCTTCCCGAAGCAGTTGACGAGTAAATTCGAGCCCATCCTCACCAGATAACATCGCCCGAGCTGGCTCATGTCGATACTCACTCGGCATCGCCGCAAATTCTTGCGAGTCCACATATGGAGGATTACATACAATTAAATCGAACTTCCTACCATCTAGGCCATTGAAACAGTCAGACTTTATTATCTCGACACGATCTAACAGATTATGGGCCTCAACATTACGTCTTGCTACCTCCAAAGCTTCCCCGCAAATATCAGAAATTGTTACCGCAGCCTGATCAAATTCATAAGCACATGCGATACCAATACAGCCACTGCCAGTGCATAAATCGAGCAAGGAGTCAGGTTGATTAATTAGCCAAGGAGAAAACTGGTGAAAAACCAGTTCTGAAATAGGGGAACGGGGAATTATCACTCTTGTATCCACAAAAAACTCTAGACCGCAAAACCAAGCCTTCGAGGTCAGATAAGGAGCGGGGATACGCTCAGCAACACGACGATCACACAGTTGGCGAAAAACCTTTGCTTGGTCTGTTGTGACCTCTTGATTTAAAACATCGATTTGCGGATCTGGCCCGAGACGTAACGCGTGACTTACCAAAAATACAGACTCATCCCATGCATTAGTCGTTCCGTGCCCAAAGTAAAGACCATGTAACGAAAAAAGTCTCTCTGCCTCAGACAAAAGGTCCTCGAGCGTAATGACTGAATCCACTTATATTCCCCTTATCCCGAATATTTGTAAAAGGTCTAATGTTAGTTTAAACGCACATCTTTAGTAACCACGATACTGGTAATTCGAATAACTTTGTTACAGAATGCGTTCCCTCTCAAAATTACGCTCTTAACGATAAAAAAGGGAATTATCATGGAAAAAGCGTTCGAAAAAATTATACTCCATACAGGTGAAGATTTATCTCGTCCCGGGTTAAAAAAAACACCAACTCGCGCCGCCAAAGCATTCGAGTATCTAACCAGCGGATACAAAGTAGATCTTGATCAGCTAATTAACAACGCTCTATTTCCCTCAGAATCCGAGGAAATGGTGATGGTGAAGGATATAGAACTCTTCTCTCTGTGTGAACATCACTTACTACCATTCATCGGTAAGTGCCACGTAGCGTATATCCCCAACGGAAAAGTTCTTGGATTATCAAAAATTGCCCGAGTTGTGGATATGTTCTCAAGACGTCTGCAAATTCAGGAAACGTTAGCGCAACAAATAGCCTCAACGATTCAGAAAGTGACTAGTGCCCAAGGAGTTGGCGTTATTATTGAGGCGAAGCACATGTGTATGATGATGCGCGGTGTCGAAAAGCAGAATTCTTCCATGAAAACCTCGGCAATGTTAGGACTTTTTCGCAGTAACCAGTCTACGAGAACTGAGTTCCTTGCACTTCTTGGAGACCACTAAACATAATACTTAAAGGTGCGACTAGCAACCTCAATGGCAAATTGGATAAAGCTAACGCTATACAAAAAAATCTGGAAAAAGTTCTTCCTCAGTAATGGCGGAATCTAAGCGATACTCGCTAAAGTCTTGACGGCCCTCTTCCCGCAATATGTCCTCGTCAATACAAAAGTTCCCGCTAAAACTTTTACTTTCTCGGATCAAAATTGCATGGGCAGCGTCCGCCATAATCTTCGCTGAGCGAGAACGACGCAAAACGGACTCACCACCTATAACATTTGCAACTGCGGCGGTGGCGATTGTGGTTTTTGGCCAAAGAGCATTGAAAGCAATTTTTTGGTTCGCAAACTCCTCACTCATCCCGAGAACGCACATACTCATCCCAAATTTTGCCATTGTGTAAGCGACATGGCTCTGGAACCAACGCGCTTCCATGTTTAGGGGAGGTGAAAGATTCAAGACATGGGGGTTCTTGGCTCTCTTGAGGTGGGGAATTGCTAATTTTGAGCATAAAAATGTACCGCGAGTGTTGATAGCGTGCATCAGATCGTAATTTTTCATTGTTAACATCTCAGTGCTCATCAAATTTATGGCACTAGCATTATTAACCACAATATCAATACCACCAAAACATTTTACAGTCTCTCTAATAGCCATCTCTACTTGATCCTCGAAACGTATATCGACTGGTAAAGGTAACGCCTTACCGCCGTTAGCATTTATTTCTTCTGCCGCTGAGTAAATTGTCCCCGGAAGCTTTGGATGGGGTACAACCGTTTTTGCTACAATAGAGACGTTAGCTCCATCAAGCGCTGCTCTGTTCGCAATAGCCAGCCCAATACCTCGACTCGCTCCAGTAATAAATAATGTTTTTCCATTTAAATTTGCCATATAAATTCCACAATCCGTCTGGACCGCTCAAGTCCGAGCAGTGCTCTTCCTGTAAACTAGGATCTAAACTACTATCTTCATCGTGGCATAAACCCTAAGTGTTCCCAAGACCGCCGCAAGTTAAAGATGTCGGATCAAGTAAAGTCTCGAGATCCCCTCGCTCCATCTCAGTTTCCTCAATAGCAACCTCGATTACCGGCCGACTCTGTGCATACGCTTTTTTGGCAATTTCAGCCGCTTTTGCATAGCCAATGATAGGATTCAGGGCAGTAACAAGAATGGGATTTAGAGCTAAAGACGTTTCCAACTGTTTCTCGTTAACCTTAAAACTACTAATAGCCTTGTCCGCTAAAAGTCGAGACGCATTTGTTAACATTTCAATACTTTTCAGTAAGTTATCTGCTATCATCGGTAACATCACATTCAACTCAAAGCTACCTGACTGCCCACCAATCGATATCGCTACATCATTACCCATAACCTGAGCGGCAACCATAGCGGCAGACTCTGGGATAACTGGATTTACCTTGCCAGGCATTATTGAGGACCCCGGTTGCAGGGGTTCCAATGCTATCTCTCCGAGGCCAGCTAGAGGTCCAGAATTCATCCATCTGAGGTCATTCGAAATTTTCATTACAGAGACAGCCACTGTCTTTAGATTTCCTGATAATGCTACAGCGATATCTTGTGTCCCAATATGGGTGAAAAAATTTTCGGCAACAGTGAAACAAATACCTGTCTTTTGAGACAACTTTTCGCAAAAGAATTCTGGGAAATCAGAGTGTGCATTTACGCCGGTGCCAACAGCAGTCCCCCCCTGAGCGAGGCTTCTAATGGAAGGAAGCGTCGCCTCCAAGAAGTCAATATTTTGCCGGATTTGAGTTGCCCAACTCATAAGACTCTGACTCATTCGAACCGGCATAGCGTCCATCAAGTGTGTTCGGCCTGTTTTAACGTGTTGATGCACTAGTTCCGCTTTACGCTCAATAGCAGTTGCGAGGTGATCTAAGGCTGGCAAGAGACCTGATTGCAGTTGCATCGATGCACTTATATGAATGGCAGTTGGTATGATGTCATTGCTACTCTGTCCAAAATTAACGTGATCATTTGCACTGACTTCACGACCCAATCGACGGGAGGCCAGCGTAGCTAGCACCTCATTGGCGTTCATATTCGAACTCGTGCCTGACCCTGTTTGATAAATATCAACAGGAAAATTGATCATAAATCGATCATCCAAAAGTAAGTCGTCAACAGAACTTACAATAGCCTCAGACATATCTTTGGGCATTAGCTCCAAAGCATAATTCGCCTCGGCGGCTGATCTTTTTGCCAACAAAAGCGCTTTAATGAACGCTGCAGGCATTGTCCTTCCGCTTACAGGAAAATTGTTAACTGCCCGTTGAGTTTGAGGCCCATACAACGCATCTTTCGGCACATCTAGACTTCCCATACTATCTTTTTCAATCCTAATGTTCATGACACATCCTTCTAGAATTTGTATTTGACGGTAGTTAATTTGACTCTATCATTTTAACCCGCACTAAACACACCAATATCTCACGAAATACTCCCCCGATTGCCTTACATTGATAAGTTTCAAACGAACAATTCGCTTAAGAAGGCGCGAATCAAAGCAAATTGAGAACTTTTAATAAAGAATGAGCGTTAACTTCTAACTAGGATAACAAGGTATGTAATGAACGGCCTTAGTGTTAAATGATCAAGCCGAAATCCTGTGAGATTGAACATGCAACATCTTTTGCCCTCGACTCTAAATGTAAGTGATGCCCTCCATCCATCTCTTCCTTCACAAAATTTGCGATGTGATTTCTTGGATTGATATACTTTTTGATATGCTGCTCACTATTCTTAGAGTCCACAAAAACACCTTTGGTTGCCATAATCATCTTTGTTGGTGCCGTAATAGCTTCAAGAAAGTTTTCAATCTGCCCGCGTGTCAACCTCAATGAGGGGGAACACTTTAGGCGTTGATCGTTATGCCAGTAATATCCCCTATCACATTTGCGAACACCTCTCTTAGCAAGAACTTCAGCCGCATCCTCTTCAAGAGGCAGAAAACCGTTAGCTCTTGCAATTACAGCTTTTCTGAAAGTTGTAAAAAACGTCGGACCTGAAGAAGTGAACAATTGTTCCTCCCGAATCGATTTCCCTAATTGTCTCGCGGCATCATGGTTTTCACCCGCAATTGATATATGTCCGTCAATCATAAACAAGCGCCTTATAAGGCGGGGAAAAACACCGGCGACAAGCGCAGCTATAAGGGCTCCGCGTGAATGACCAATCAAGGAAAATCGATCCCAGTTCATTTGCTTCGCGATGGAGATGACGTCATGGACCTCTTGAAAGAGATCATACCATGCATCTGGAGAGCGAAAGTCACTTAAACCATGTCCAGCACTATCCACCGCTAGAATGTGCATATCCTTGATATGAGGGATCATTCGATCAAATGTTGCAGCATTATCGAGCCATCCATGAAGAGCAATTACCGGAATCGATCCGGAAACTCCCCATTCTTTTGCCGATAGAAACACACCTCGGCAACAGAACTTTTTTTCACCAACATACGGTAGCGACAAGTTTTCTCATCCCTCAAAGAGTTTATCCCACAACCATACTAATTCGGAACTTCTGAGTCTGGATCTCGCATAACGATGTATCGTATGGAACTAAAAAAGTACTTATTCTTAGTTATCTTTGTCCTAATCATTGTCCTTGACACGGTCGGAAGAGCTCTCATCAGCCGTGAATGAGGGCACGTAATCCGATGCTTCAACAGGCTCGACTGATGCGAACCCAGAGTCATCAACAGAGTCTTGCTGCTCACCAATAGCTCTATCAGAGCTGGCTTCTGAGCTTTTTGACCAGTCGCTAAAGGGGAATGATTTGTGCTCACTGGTAAATGTCACAAATCGTAATGTGTCCAAAACCCAAAGGCTTAAATCTCCTGAAAAATCTCGAATCTTTTTGTTCGTAGTCCCAGTCGCTAGGATCATGCCGGACTGTACCAGAATAATCAAAAATAATAGTCCGCGCGCCACAGCCAAAAAAACTAAGAACAGCAATACGAAACCCAACCTCATCCAGGAATCAGTGTTCATTAAAGACGTCTTTAATTCAGTCATTTAAATTCTCCATAAAATCAACATCATAATTCTGTTCAGCCCTCATCATGTTTTGTAATGAAACCTCTATCGATTGGTCTTGGAATAACGTTGCGTACAATGCAGAGGCTAGTGGCATGTATATTCCCAATTGATCTGCTTTATTTTTGACAAGTTTAGTGGTGTTGATACCTTCTACAACTTGACCTACCTCACCAAGCGTCTTGGCAAGCGACTTCCCCATCCCAATTCCGTACCCAACCTGAAAGTTTCGGCTCAAAGGCGACGTACATGTCACAAAAAGATCACCTACCCCACTTAAACCGAGAAAAGTCGAAGCATTGGCACCCAAATGCGTTCCAAAACGGCACATCTCGGCAAGACTCCGAGTCAAAAAAACGCTCTTAGTATTTTGCCCTGCTTCCATTGCCGACGCAACGCCAGCAATTATTGCGTATATGTTCTTCAAGGCTCCCGCCAATTCAACTCCTCGCTGATCATGATTCGCATAAACGCGAAAGTACTTTGAGCCAAGCATATTCTGAACTAACTTACATAACATAGGGTCCTCACTAGCGACCACAGTCCCCGTGATTTGCTGACTAGCAATCTCCTTAGCGAGATTTGGGCCGCTGATAACAGCAACTCTGGCGTGGGGTATCTGCTGACTTAGAAGTTCGCTTGGCATATCAAAGTTATCTCCGCATATCCCTTTAGCTGTGCTCACAATCGCTGATCCCGTAACAACCTTGTCAGCGATGCGCTGGGCCAAATCGCCGATGGCGGAACTTGGCACTGCAAAAAAGATAGTGGTAGCCCCTCTCAAGGCTAGCGCAAGATCACTCGTTACAACTAGATGTGGCGCCAACTTGTGATGAGGGAGGTAATCCGCATTAACTCTCTCTTGGGCCGTGCGATCAGCTCGCTCAACACTCCTCATCCACAAGGCAACGTTAAACTGATTTAGCGCTACAATGTTTGCTATCGCAGTGCCGAAACTCCCTCCACCAAGAACAACGACCTTGCCTTCTTTGAACATTGCTTATTCCAGTTAACGCATCATTCTAGAGTATAAAGTTAGCATTCATTTGTGTCAGTCACAAACGTTAAAAAACAAGATTCAACTCACTTATCCACTTTTTTAATAATTAAGAGGCAAGAACCTCAAGCGAACATCATTTTATTAAGTTGCTGGACAAACTGAGCAGGATTATCAAGCGGACGCCCCGCGGACAACGCAGCCTGATCAAACAGCAAACCAGCAAGTGTCGAAGCCTTCTCAGTTTCACCTTCAGATTTTAATCTGCCGACAAGAGGATGTTCTATGTTTATCTCAAGTACAGGCTTGGAGTCAGGCACACTCTGCCCCGCAGCCTGCATGATTTTCCGCATTTGCTCCCCCATGTCATGTTCTCCTACCACCAAGCATGCCGGGGAGTCTGTCAATCGTTGGGTAGTCCTAACGTCCTCTACCTTGCCATCGAGGAGTTCCTTCACACGGTCGCATAAGTCTTTTTCGACTTTATTTTCGTTTTCTTGGTCGCTCTTCTCTTCCTCAGATTTTTCTGTCTTATTGTCTGTGAGTTCCTCTAAATTTAATTCGCCTCGAGAAATATCTTGAAAATTAAGCCCATCAAACTCCGTGAGGTAGCCCATCATCCACTCATCTATCCGATCCGTCATTAGTAGAACTTCGATATCATGTTTTCGGAATGCCTCAAGGTATGGGCTATTAGCTATCACCGAATAACTATCGCCCGTGAGATAATAAATTTTGTCTTGATAGGCCTTCTTTCTGCCCACATAATCCGTCAGGCTGACGGAACATAAATCGGAGTCGCTCTCCGAACTCATGAATCTAAGTAGTTTCGCAATTTTTTCGCGATTGGCATGATCTTCGCTAGGCCCTTCCTTGAGGACGCTACCGAATTGGCTCCAAAAAGTTGCATATTTTTCCGATTCATTTGACGCAAGTTTTCCCAGCATATCAAGAACTCGTTTGGTAATCGCAGAGCGGATATTATCAACCACCGGGGTCTTTTGAAGCAGCTCTCGTGAAACGTTCAATGGAAGGTCTGCACTGTCAATAACGCCTTTTACAAATCTCAGATACATCGGCATGAATTGCTCAGCATCATCCATAATAAAGGTGCGTTTTATGTATAACTTTACACCTCTGGCTGCATCCCTTTGATATAAGTCCATCGGGGCCATACTTGGGATGTAAAGTAAGCTGGTATATTCATGCTTCCCTTCGACACGGTTATGACTCCAGTGTAAAGGGGGAGAGAAATCATGAGAAATATGCCGGTAAAAATCTCTGTATTCATCGTCAGTTATATCACTCCGCGACCGCGTCCAGAGAGCTTTCGCATCATTAATGGAGTCCCACTCAGGAACCTTGTCCGGATCCTCGATAATAGTCTCATCGTCTTCAGAGGCAACGGCAGGACTCTCCTTTTTGATCATCTGTACTGGGATAGCAATATGGTCAGAGTACTTCTTAACAATACTTCGTAGACGCCAATCGCTAGCAAACTCATGCTCATCATCCTTAAGATGCAACGTGACCCTCGTCCCGCGTTCTGTGATGTCGATCGGCTCAATCTGATAATCCGCTTCAGCTTCACATGTCCATCGCACTCCGTCGCTATCAGCACCACCAGCTCGTCTTGTTTCGACGACCACTCTTTTTGCGACAATAAAAGAAGAGTAAAACCCAACACCGAACTGGCCAATCAACTGAGCATCTTGCTGTTGGTCCCCAGTCAAAGAATTGAGAAACTCGCTGGTTCCGGACTTGGCGATAGTGCCGAGATTCTCGATTACCTCGTCCTTTGACATACCAATACCATTATCAGAAATTGTTACGGACTTACTTTCCTCATCCACCTCGATCCTAATTCTTAAGTCACCATCTTCTCCATATAGAGTGGGATCTTCGAGCGCTTCAAAACGTAGTTTATCGGCAGCATCAGAAGCATTTGAAATTAACTCTCTCAAAAATATTTCCTTGTTAGAGTAAAGCGAGTGAATCATGAGGTGCAGAAGCTGCTTTGCCTCAGTTTGGAAAGCTCTAGTTTCTGCGTTGTTTGAGGTTGACATTTTCTGCGAATCTCCCAATGAATTAGCGATTGTTAAGAAGTGGGGGCTTGAATAAAAATTTCAACCTCAATGGATGCTTTATTGGTGGCGCTGTGATG
>PCCK01000098.1 GCA_002731695.1 Porticoccaceae bacterium | reverse complement strand
TTATCCGGTAGAAGGTTCCCGCTTTCATTGAGTCGAGAAGTCGAATGGCTAAAATCGTGTTTTAGTATTCGCACAGCTCTTGCACCAATTGCTATGTTATTTGTCTTCTTGGTCTGTGGCTTGATGGAGCGAGATTCCAAGTTCAGATTTACTCAGTTCGGTTACTGGAAGAACGAAGAAAAGATAAGCGAAGGCGCGAAGGATGAGCCGGAATTACTCATGGCGTCAAAGCGTTTAGACGGACGCACCCCTTTGCACATGGCCAGTACGATCTTATACAAGGAACCCTCCATTATGCCAGATGAAGGTAAAATCGACAAAGTTATCAGGTTACTTGTTGGGAAAGGATTCAGCGTTGATAAGACGGACGACACAGGTCAAACTCCACTTCATTACGCGGTCAAAACTGGGAATTTCCCTGCCCTAACGTCACTAATAGATTTGGGAGCAAATCCTAACATCGGGTCAAAGTGGAATGGTGAAACTCCTTTACACATGGCAAGTGTTATCGGAAGTATCGATATGATTGATGCACTTCTGGAAGGCGGTGCAGATGTTAGCCAGCCCCGAGCCGACGGAATGTCCGCGAACGATTTACATTTTAGGTTTCATGGATCTAAAATTGAAAGTCTAAATTCTGAAAAGATAGAAGTTGCTGGAAAAGCCAGCTTACCCTTTTGATTCCCAGCAGCCGTTTAAATCCGAATAAGAATGCGTGGGAAAAACGCATACCGTATTCATATGTTGGACTTGGCGGGACACTCCCATTTCTTTGGGCTCTTCGGACTGTCTGCAGGCATGTGCAGCAAACAACAGATTACTGTAGCTCAATCAACAAAAATGGCAGATTAGTGACAGGAAAAACAGAGCTATAAGTATAAGATACTGATGGCCAGTTACTTTAATGGCGGAGTGAGCGGAATCCTAAACCGCTTTGCTGCCTTTAGGACAGTGACTTAAATAGTTTTATAATGCAGGGCGTGGCTAGAAATTGCATAGAGTTGCAACACGTGTGACAGGAAATTGGCAGGAAGATCTCAAACCTTTAAAAAGAGGCGGAGAGGGTCTCGTCAATCAGGCTGGTATGTATGGTTATAAATCGATAACCCGCGTAAAAAATTACTGGCTCATCGGCTTCGAGCTCGTTTTTCGGTTTCCTCTTGATTGTCAGGGTTTACGTGGAAATAGTTCCCGGATGCCTTTTCGTTTTTACTACTGCGTTAAAACATAGATTGTACCACTGTGATAAGATCTAAACGCCCTCCGTTTGCACAGATTACCTTTTGGCTCGTTTGCACGCCTCTTCTCTCATTGTCTGAGACATGTGCGACTTGGCTACCCAACACTGACGAAGAACTTTCTTGTACGGGATGTGCGATCGACCCAAACGCGGGTGTGAAAGTGCTCTACAAATCGATTGAGTTTGATGACGATAGTGGAGATGCCGACTACCGGAAATATTATGTGCGCTTGAAGATATGCGATGCGGATAGAGCCAGGGGCACTGAACTAAATAAAATTAGCTATAGTACGAGCAATGTCACGGATCCGTTCAATCCGATTAAAGTCGCGTTCAATCTCGAACCCATGCCTTTTGCAGATGTCGTAGGCAAGCGAATCTTTCTGCAGACCAACGTGCTCAGAAAAAAATCCGAGCCTGAATTTCCGGAATCGAAACGGCTTAATGATTTACGATTAGGCTGATCTAGTTAAAACATTGAAGCCTGATCTAATTGTAAACTTATCCTTCGTAACTTAATAGTCAGCTATGAAATCAGACGTATTCGTAAGCTATGCCTCAGGAGACCGAGAAAGGGTTTACGGTTTGGTTGAGCGCCTACGGGCGGCTGGTGTTTCCGTATGGATTGACCAGATAGGTATTGAAGGAGCCTCCATGTGGAGCCAAGAGATTGTCGAAGCAATTGATAAGTGCAAAGTACTGATCCTTGCGATATCCCAACGTTCTACAGAATCGGAGAACGTAGTTAAGGAATTAGCTCTGGCATCAGAAAGGCGTAAAAATATTTTGCCAGTTTGCCTCGATTTATCGGGTATTCCAAAATCTATGGAATACCAGCTGGCCGGCATTCAGAGAGTCGAGTATCTTGAAGGCAAAGAGGCGAAGGGGATTGAAGCTATCAATCGTGCTCTCGACAAACTAGATGTCACTTTCGTCGACGGCTTTGGCCAAAGTCACGAAGGTGAGAAGCAAGGGAAGCAAGCCAGACGATCAAACCAGACGCAGGGAAATTCGAGTTCGTTGTGGCCGAAGGCTTTGGTTGCTCTATCTTCTTTGGCCGTATTAGCCATTTGTTTATTCCTCAGCGGAGTGTTGAAACTAGGCCCCCAGGCCCCGAGCGATCAGTCGACTAAAGATTATTCTAAAGATCCTAATGAAGTTGCTGATAGCCTTATGGAAGCCAATAGAGTAGCCGTTTTGCCCTTCAAGACTCTAGGTGCATCTGGAGAAACTTCTGACTTGGGTTTTGGTTTAGTATCTACTTTGACGAGCAAACTTCAGCCGATTGAGGGTCTAACGATAATCGCTAAGGAATCTGCAAGGAAATTTATCGATAGTAACCTTTCTCCGAAAGAAATAGGCCAAGCACTGGGTGCGGGGACTTTGGTTACTGGCGAGATACAAACAAGCACAGAAAAAGTACAGGTTAACATTCAGTTGATTGATGCAAACACCGAAAACCTTGGGTGGGGCAGCGTTTTCATTGAATCCAAAAATGACTTTCTGGATCTTCAAACAGTAATTGCGACCCATCTAGTTAGCGAGCTGAAAGGCTCGCTCGATGACGCTTCGGCACTTCTCCTATCTCGGAAAGCCACGGAAATACCGGAGGCAGACGCAGCGTATCAAAAAGGAAGGCAGGAATGGAATAAGCGCACGCCTGAAGGTTTTTATAACGCTATTAAATTGTTTGAAAAAGCTACACAGCTTGATCCCAATTATGCTGATCCATATGCGGGGTTAGCTGACACTTACGGACTTATGCCATCGTACAATTTGGAGCCAGCTCTGGAGGTAATGCCGAAAGCTAAACTTAATGCCGAGAAAGCAATCGAATTGGACCCAAGGTCTTCAGCGGGTTACGCATCGTTGGCTTGGGCGCAATTTACTTATGAATACGATTGGGAGATAGCAGAGAATTACTTCGAGACAGCAATTCAGTTGAACCCGAACTACGCAAATGCTTACCTTTGGTTTGGTATTCTGAAGTCGACCGCTGGTCTACAAAAAGAGGCGATTACCTATCTTCGGAAAGCTCTCGAACTGGATCCGACATCGCTGATTATACCTACCAATCTTGCAGCCGCTTTGAGACTCGATGGGCAAGAAGATGAAGCTCTTGGAAAATTAAACGCAGCTTTTAAAATCAATCGAAATTTTCCCGCAGCACTGAATGTGTATGCGCTTTGCGAACCAGACTATAATAAAGCGATTGGTCGACTAAGAAGTGCTATTGAAGCTGACCCTAGTGCTGGCGGTAACAGGGTGGCCCTCTTCCGCCTATACGTCAAAACTGGTAATTTACTCGCAGCAAAAGACCAAATGATCTACCTTCTGGATCATTTTCATAGCAAGCTTCACCTGGGTTTTTCGGAAATGTATGCTCATTTAGGTAGTTACGACGAAGCGTTGAGATGGCTGGAAAAGGGCATTAACGAAAAAGAATCGATTGTCTCTACAGGCACAAATCATGATTTTCCAAAAGAATTCGTGTCAGATATGCGCTTTTTAAAACTGATGGATACGTTGAGTCATCCATTGTATAAAAAGTAAATGTGCCTGTAAGCTTATTGGGTACCCAAGGAAGGCTGTGGGATCCGATAACGTTCATTCAAATTGAAGTTTTTGTAGTCGAGGGTTCTGAATAGGTTAATGTTGGACCGAGGAAGTTATTAGTTCAAGAATTGGTGCACAGCCTGTAGGGTCCAAAATCGAGCGATCCTTGGACATGAGCGGTGATACCTTGTCATAGTAAATACCAACGTCGGGGTAATTTTAGGACTGGTAGAAAACTCTGACCGTCCGTGCTGACAGCTTCAGAGAATTCATCCTCGACGATCTCGAGGTTTGTAGCCATTATCTCAGTGAAGTCGATCATCGAATCACTTATCAGACCTGGACTGACCAGGGCTTGCCATCCATTAGCCGCTCAACTGCTTCGTTTGTGAAGCTCGAGGCGACGGAGTTGGCGAAAGAGGAAGAGCATTATTTAGAAGGATTAATATTTTAACATCGCTACCTGGTAGCTGGATGTGTTCCGAAACAGGATGGCACCCAGTGCCAACAGGAAAAAGAATTCATGGTCCGCGAATCGGATCCTATTCTGCCGAATGCAGATCAAGCGACGGATTGAGCGTTGTTTAGTAAAATGTCTTCCTAATCCATAAGAATTTTCAAATTCTATTGCTCAACTAACGTACCTTACGGAAAAACTTTCTCAGATCCCCAACTAGCAACTCCGGTTCTTCTAGTGCAGCAAAATGTCCGCCTTGCGGCATTTCAGTCCACTGCTGAATGTTGTAGCGGGTTTCAACCCACTTGCGAATCGGGTGTCGGATTTCTTTGGGAAATACGGCGACAGCAGTCGGAACTTCGACACGGCCGCGCCTCCAAAAAGAGCGGCGCGATTCATAATATATTCTGGTTGAGGAAGTGATTGTTCCGGTCGTCCAGTATACCATTATATTCGTCAGGAGCTGGTCCTTGGTGAACGAATTTTCGATGTCACCATTGTTATCACTCCAGATATAACATTTGTCAGTGATCCATCCGGCTAGGCCCACTGGCGAATCGTTTAATCCATAACCAAGGGTTTGCGGACGAGTACCTTGAATATCGCCGTAGGCCCAGTGGTCTTTCAGCTCTTCTTCACGCATGCGCATACGTTGGATATCCTTTTCAGGTACCCCTGCCATTGGATCTCCTATCTCTTTGGGTGCGGCTACATGCACAAAATTTAGATGAATACCAGCAACGTGCTCTGAATCGTTTTCACCTAGCCAGGTAGTAACACCCGATCCCCAATCGCCGCCTTGTGCTCCGTAGCGAGTATAACCCAGCCTGGCCATGACCTTGGCAACCGTTTCACCAATACGGGCAACACTATAACCTGCCGTGGTTGGTTTGCCTGAGAATCCAAAGCCTGGCATTGAAGGACAGATGACATGAAAAGCATCCTCCGCTTTACCACCATGGGCTTCAGGATCGGTGAGCGGTCCAATGATATCTAAAAATTCCACAACGGACCCCGGCCAGCCGTGCGTGATGACGAGCGGTAAAGCATCCTCATGCTTCGATCGCTGGTGAATGAAATGGATATCCAATCCATCTATCTCGGTCTTAAAGTGATCGAGTGTGTTGAGTCGTTTTTCGTGTTTTCTCCAATTGTACTCGTTTTTCCAATACTCAACGAGTTCCGTTAGATAGGCCTTGTCCGTTCCGTAATCCCAACCACTATTTTGAATCTGGTCTGGAAAGCGCGCATTTTTCAATCGGTCTTGGAGATCTTCCAGGACTGCCTCTTCAACGTGAATGGTGAACGGCCGAATTGAGCTGTCCTGACCGACGAGGGCGACGGTCAAGGCCCAGTAAATAAGAAGAGCGAAAGATATTGATACGAATTTCGGCATAGCCTTTTTATCAACCAATTCAGGCAAACTGCCGAGATAAAAGCACCTCCTTGTATAGAAGATCGAAAAAGTCTGGACGAGAAGTATTGTCACTGCCAAAGGCGACGTGATCAATTGCCTCCGTTTCCAACTGTGCCGAGTCACGGCAAGATCCCAAGAGCATTAGGATGACAAAATGGTCGTGGTAATATTGTCAAAATGTCCAGATAGAACCGCAGGTTACCGACGCACTCCTAAAGACCCGCGCGAGTAAGACTGGTGCAAACGGTTCCTAACGTTATGGTCTCGCTGGGAGATCTGTACCGCTGCTCAGAGACGAGTGGTGGATTTGGTTTAGTTCTTTGTCGCCTCCAGCGCCTTCATTTCTGCCTGCATCTGAGCGGGGTCGTAGAATGCTAGCATTTCCACTACCTTGCCCTTTGAGGTTCTAAAGTCCATGTGCATTCGAAAGGAAACCTTGTTCCCAGTGGTGCGACCGACACCCGTAAAAACTCCCCATGCGTTAGTCCAGATTGTCTGTTCGTTCGGTCGGTATTCGCCGAATGTTTCGTCTTTTGTCAGCAACGCCTCCGACGAGAAATAATTGGTATGAACATGAAGTTCCTCGAACTTAGTGTCTTTGAACAATTGTCTAATGGCATCGAGTCTCTTCAAGTACTCTTCCTTACCCTTGATATGAAGGTCGTTGATGTAGACCTCAAGTCCTTCGCCGAAGAAGGATTCCGCGAAGGAACTACTCTCGTCGGGGGTAATCTCAAAATACTTATGCACCTTCATTGAAATATCGTCTCTCGTTTGCAGATACGATTTTTCCTCTGCTGCTAAAAGTGAAGGGACGACGAGAAAAAGTCCGAGGAGAAGGAGCGTAATAGATTTCATATGGTTATTAGCGTTTAGGCGTTAATGATTGGGAACAAGGTGTGATTGATACTACTAAAACTAGGTAAAACCTGTTTTGCGGGTCTGTTTTTGGCAAACCTAAAAACAAGGTAACACGATAAGGGCTAAGACAAATCTTTAAGAAACTCTAGTATTAATTCCGATGTCATGTCGGCCTGCTCTTGCTGGACCCAGTGTCCGGCTCCCTCAATCAAATGAACGGCACGCATGTCGGTACAGGCATATTCCTGCATACGCTCAAAGGACCCTGGATTCTGGTAGGTTCCCCAATCACTTGCTCCGCTTATGAACATGAGGGCTGATCTATAGTTTTGCCTGCGTAAAGCTGTAATTCTGCTTTGCCGATTCCACTACTCCCCATGCGGTAAGAATTAAGGCCACCTTGAAAACCTGTGCGACTGAATTCTTCGTTGTAAACAGACAGATCTCGCTCTGTCAGCCATGTGTTAGTATTAACGATCGATGGGTTTGGCATATGGGTATCCACGGTCTCCGCCATTCCCTTATCCAATTCCATTATGTAATACGTAGGCATTTTTGCCCATTCCTCAGCAGAACGAGCTTTTAAACGATTAGGGCGGTTCCCGTCCCAATCTGCACTCTTGTGATGGTAATAGGCTCGTATAAAATTGCTCAGCCCTTGCTTTGCACGCCACATATTTTGATTCGCTTCCTCGGTTTCATAATAGCGCTGATAATGTTTTCGCGGCGGCTTTAATGCCGCTAAGTCGTCGTATATGCTTGGGCCCTTAGTAGCCACTCCTTGTGCTGGATTATTCATCGTATCGAAGGGGATTGACCCGGTGCCACCGAATGGGGCACTCATCATGGTCACCGCTTTGAATATATCAGCACGGGTAACTGCACACCATGCGGCTAGAGGGGAGCCAAAATCATGACCGATTACCGCCGCTACAGATTTATACCCAAGCACATATACTAGACCCACACAATCACGTACCTTGTTTAACATGCGAAAGGGACTTAAATCTGCATGGTAATCGCTATTATAACCAGTTGTTCTTCCATAGCCCCGGAGGTCCGGAGCTATTACGTGGTAACCCGCATTTGCTAGGGAAGGCATTATATTGCGCCAGCTATAGGCGAGCTCGGGAAAGCCATGTAATAACAGGACGGCAGGCCGCCCTGCAGATTGATAACCAGCTTCCAAAATATGAAACCTCAACCCGTTTATATTGTCTATAAAACTCGAGCGAACACCATTCGGCAACCATTCATCTGGATACGGGTGGGCAATTCCGTTAAGTGTGAATTGGTTTTGCGCAACGAGCGAGTTCCTGGCAGCCATCATTCCAGCAGTAAGAACTGCTGCTTTGATAAAGCTTCTACGAGTTTGCTTTCTCACTATTATTTTAGTATATAAAAATTAGTTTTTAATATTTTGAATCTCTATCATTTAGATTGCACAAAACACTACCACAATCTACACTTTGATAGAAAATTGTAAAGCAGCAAAAATATAAATCCATCAATGATCGTCCCGAAATTCAGCTTAAAGCTTTTAATTGGGCTAAAGAAGCTAGCTTGAGACGAAGAATTGATTGCAACTAAGGGCGTCTTTTCCTTGTCATAACGTCGCGAAACTTTTTTGGCCGCAACGAGTACGACTTTCCAACAAAAGTATCTCGGCCTTAAATTATTGTCAATTAGTTGAGCGTTTGCGAGGATATATTACGAAATCTAAATTAGTAAGAGCAATCTACTTACAGCTAAGGGTTGGGCAATTGCATCTTTCTCCTGATTTCTTTAAATCGAGCATCATTCGCAACATCCTCGTAATTAAATCTCGTAAAATTAATTGTTAACCATGGATCTTTTTCCTCGATTGCCTCATTGAGATATTTGAAAGCCTTTTCGTTTTTTCCCATATAATAGTAGGCACCAGCAATAGAAGATGCGAAAACAATTTTCGACCCGCTCGCATCTATTTCTGAAATCAGTATTTTTTCGCTTTCAAGCCTATCACCCATTAAAGCTAACATGATTGATTTTTCTATTTCGAAACTTCCTTTATATAAACGATCTCCACGTAAAAAAGCGTTCTGTGCCTCGTCGAAATTTCCATTTAAGGATTCTGCTAAAATTCTGGCACGATATGTGCCCACAAATTCAGATCCAAATCCTTCAGCTGTCTTCAACAAAGAAATAGCTTCTTCATATCTCTCTCTATGAGTGCAAATAAACGCTTTTCCAGCTAGCATAACTTCCGATCTGGGCATAATTTCAATGCCCATATCAAGCTCTCTGAAAGCTTCCTCATATCTTCCAAAAATCCAAAGAAGGTGCGATAGCCATCTTCGTGCTTCGGCGTTGTTAGGATTTATGCTGAGTGCTTTTCTAAAAGCTTCCTCGGCACCGATCCAATCCCAATCAAAGTTGAATTTAATCCATCCTTGAGAAGCAAAAGCCTCAGAAAGATTTTCGTTTATTAAAAAAGCCTTAGCGAGTTCCTCTCTTGCCTTGGGGTAAGCAATCTTCGACGGGGAAAATCCATAGTTTGCTAACTGATTATAAGCATCAGCTATCCCTACGTGTGCTAATGCAAAATTTTGATCCTTATTGAGTGCTAATTCAAATTTCTCTATGGAATCTCTCATTCCCTCACGAGTCCTCAAATTCCATAGTTTCCTTCCCTCGACATACAAGTTGTAAGCTTCAAGATTATCAGTTTGACGATTGATTAATTGGTCTGCTTGCCCTTGTCCCAACTCGAGTTCAAGTCCTTCTACAACTTTTTGAGCGATTTCTCTTTGCACTAAAAAAATATCAGTCTCGTCTTTGTCAAAAGTGGAGGCCCATATATTTTCTTCGGTTTTAGTATCTATAAGTTTAACGGTAACTCTAAGCTTCCCTCCCGCCTGTCTCACTGTACCGGCAAGCACAGAGTCTACATTTAGAGCCACACCTACTGACTTAGGGTCGAGAGCTGAATCCTTCAATCGCGATACGTTTTTCACTCTTAGCGAAGGTGTCATCGAAAGCATCGCATCAATTTCCTCATGCATACCATCCGCTAGAAAAGTTTCACCTCCTGTTGGACCGATATTTTTGAAAGGTAAAACTGTTATACTGGTTTGATTATTTTCTTTTGAAGACCCATTTTTATATTGGAGCGTTAAATTTTCTTCAGCGGCTTTCTTGTTTCCGCCGAATGGATCAAACAGGAGGGTAATAAACAGGCTAATTATGATCAATACGAGAGCAGGGATTATAATTGGGAAGCTCCTTTTCTGCTTTCCAGGAATATGATTTGCTTTTGAATCTTGAGGTAAGGGTAAAGCACTTATCCCTTCATCTTGTTCGAACTCAGCAAATTTTGGATCAACGTGGATACCTCGTTTGATAAGCGAACGTAGCATCGCCTTGAAAGCTAAGTCTTCCTTCTCTCCGAAATACTCGACTCTTTGAATTCCTGCCAGTTGATACTCCATGGTCTCAGGTATTTGAGCGGCTTCTAGGAATACCGGTATTATAGGTTTCTTCCGCTCGGACGCTAGTGCCAGCTCTTTAACCACATTCTCAGACTCCGTTGAATTTGGCGATATTGAGAGCAGCATGACCTTGCAGCTTTTTATAGCACTGACGATTTCCTGACTCCACATCGAAGAGACCTCAATGCCTGACTGGTCGATCCAGACAGAAACTCCGGCTTCCCTGAGTCTTTTAACTAAACTCAGTACCCGAATCCTGTCCCTACCTGCATAACTGATGAATACCTCGGCCCCCATTAAACGATACTGGCAAGAGATTGTTAATTCACGCAGGAGATTAAAAGCTTAAAACTATGTAACGCTGTTTTATCTTGGACTAATTAAAACGGCCTGGCTATTCAATCGAAAGCAAAGCATGTGGTGCATGGCTTAAAAGTCCGAGTACCTTTTGCGAGAAAATTGGCTGAGTCTTTGTTAGACCAATGCTGGAATATGATTCTTCTAAAAAAGCCCTAAAATCGTTCGCCCTTGCCAGATTGTGCGAGTTTGACGTACGGTCAGCGTATTGGTAACATCTACCGAGAGGATGAAATCAGCCCTAGTTTGCCCAATTCCCATACCCTTTAGGGGTTACTAATGAGGTACCAATGTGCTTTCTCGGAACAAAGCACTTCTCTAAGTGACTACGAAGGCACGTTATGGGGATAACGGCTTAAGGACACGGTCTTAGATCGATCCTTGGGCAACATAGAAATGAACATATGAGAGCGGCCTGTGGGAGGGTCGCTCTTTCTCTTTGTCATTTTGCTCCGAGGGCCAAAATTAGCAGATCTTCTGTCAATACTGCACAAAAGGTGTTCAACTAATGGTAGAGCTTGTTCTTTGGGAAACGAGATGGAGATTTTTAACCTTGACCGTTTTATTATCATTGACCTGCATAGCGATGTCGGTGGGAGCTTCAAAGTGGCAGTTCTGAAGTTGTGCTCGTTGTGGCTTGCGAGAATTATTGAGTAGCAATTCGGTGAAGCTGAATCAGTGATGCTCCTCCCAGTAGCCGATGTATCCTAGCTTTCTTCAAGCGCATCATGAAGATAGGCAATGGTGGCGTTTCTGGGATTTAGTGAGGCGTTAGTAAGTGCGTGACAAAAGGAGTTTATTACATAACAGGAGCGTTCAAAGGAGAACGGTTTTGCTCAATCTATCCCTCATTCGCCTCCGAATAGGGAACGGAGATTGGGGGCAAAATAGGTTTCCTCCGAATCAAATCGGAACAATAGAATTTTCTGTCAACTAGGAGCGAAGGATTGACCCTTGAAACTCCTCAGGGAGGTTGCGTAGTCCCTTTAGGGATCACTGTCGTTTTCTATTTTTTACTTTTTTCGCTTCACAAATCGAGATCCTAAGTACGCTCCAGTTAAAGCCAAAGCTAACAGAGCAATCGTCAGACCCGAATCGGGTACCGCCTCTCCGCCTCCAGGTTCTCCAGGCGACTCTTCTTGAGCAAAAAGAGAAATACTAATGGAACAATGTAAAGATAGAAGAAGTAGTTTCCAAGTCATTGATTTCACGTGTGCTAATTTGCATAGCTGTTTTTGCGCCACAACTATATTTCTATGGGATATTTCAAAAAATTCTCATTATCAATGACTTATCGTGCTTCTAACCGGGGAACGGAGAACCTCTGAGTTTCAAAATCGTAAAGAAAACTGACAAGGCGGCGTGACGAAATGACCAATCTTAATGTAATCAATTAGTATACAGAAGGTTATGAGATATTCGAGGAACTGTAAGAAAAGCTGACAAAAACACAAAAGGATGCGAAAGCTAGGTGACAATATCTTGAGTTCTGATGCTGAAATTTCGCTTTTGAAATCCATTTTCTTTCAGATGTGCATTGAAAAACCAGGGAGATGTGCACGTCGGGATTCCTCAGGTTATTTGAAAGCCACCTACTGATTGTCTGAGAATAATTGCCTATCTTTTAAAACCTTCGCGAGTTGGAGAGTGAAAGCTTGGGCTCCCTTTCCAGTGAGATGTTGGTTGTACAACGAGTTTTGGTAAAAATCCGGATTGGATATTAGCTTTTGATTTTGCCAAAATGTCTTCCAATCTTGTCCTTGCGAATTGAAGAACGACTGTAGTTTAGTTTGGCGATTTTCGATGTTTTTTTGATCGGCCTGAAAGTAGGGAGTTTCGAAAAAGAATAATCTGATGCCTTTTCGCTCGCAGAGAAGTATTAGGCGTTCCATGTCTTCAATGTCTTGCTTAGAGGGTAGAGCATCTATGTAATCCCGACCTGACTCACCAGACTTATAACGAGCTAGTAGCGCGTCGTCGATGCTTTCTTTGTAATTGTTGTAAGAGCCTAGCTTTGTCTTCTTGCTTTGGATAGACTTTCTCCATTTTTCTATGGATTTGATTGTTAGGATTGGATCGGTTTCAAGAATCTCCGGAAAACTGAGGCTACTGCCAAACAATGTGAATGGAATGGAGTATATCCCATGCAGTTCTACTGTCGCTTCCAGAACGGAAGGATCTGTTTTTCTAAATCCTAGATCTCTTCTACTTTGAATAGCTCTCTCGAATTCGTAAAGCCCATTAAAAAACCCAAAGCATTTGGTCTCAAGGCAGATAACAGAGGGGCTCGTGTAATTTAGCGCATGGCGCACGCTCCAGTATAAACTTGAAATTTTCGCAGCGTCGTGGCCGATAGCGAAGAAATTTTTATTTAGATGAGTGCTCAATAATTCGCAATCAACCGCAGCAAGAGATTGAGAATTGCCAACGATTAATGCGTCTATTTCGTCTTTCAAAGCTGTTTCGTAAAATTCAATCCAGCGATGCTTCCCGGCGTGCTCTCTGAAATGGAAATCGAAAGCTCCGGATCGTTCGATAGCTGCAAGGATTATCAAAAATGCAAGAAATCCGGCAGAGGCTTCAATCAAGTATAGTCTAAAGCTGTGTTTCTCTTCCATTGAATTTAAAACTGCTCGTATTCGAAAGCTCGTTCGGCTTCGAAAAACGCACCGGCCTCATTGAGCTGCACGAGCCCAACTCTATCATCATAGAAACCGAAGAAGGTTATCGTGAGCATCAGCAGAAGCGCTGCAGACCAGCGTCCAAGTCCTGGCCCAGTCCAAAACGCAGTGGTGCAAGAATGTCTCGTTTCTTGGAGTATTTCTACAAAGAGAAGCGTTATAGTGAATATCGCAGTAAAAACCAGCTCCCAGGATCCTAGCCCAAACCTTTGTAGAGCTTTTTTGGCTTCGTTAAAATCAGTCCATGGGAAAGACCATTCCGAGAGTTTGCTTAGAATCTCTATAGATTGTTGCCAGTCTTGGCCTCTGAAGAAAATCAGTGAGGTGTAAATGAATGCCGAGGCTACCAGCGTGCTCGCGATTCGAGTTATCTTGGATTTCCTTTTCAAAAATGGCCTACAAGCTAGCGGCTCAACTGTGGTCAGAAACAGGCCATTCAACAGGCCCCAGGTAAGAAAATTCAACGAGGCGCCGTGCCAAAGTCCTGAAATCCCGAACATGATCATCATATTCGTAAAAAGCCAAATCGTTGTTTTTTTTCGATTGAGGTGACAAAATAGGTAATCGCGGAACCAGGCGTGGATTGTTATATGCCATCTCCGCCACAGGTCTTGAAACGATGCAGCGAGTAAAGGTCTGTTGAAATTCTGGCTTAATTTGAATCCAAGCAGTCGCGCTACGCCGATAGCTATATCGCAGTATCCCGAAAAGTCGCAATAGAGTTGAATTGTGAACCCAACGATGATCAGGCAGGTGGTTTCAGCGCTAAGGAGGGATGGATTGGCGTACGCAGTATCTACCACAACAGCTAGACGATTCGCGATGACTAACTTTTTGAAAAGGCCCCACAGAATTAACAGAATCGCTTCTTTTGCGGCTCTGCGGTCGAAGGGCTCCATCTTTTGGAATTGAGGAATGAGAACCTTCGCTCGCTCTATGGGGCCGGCGATCAATTGCGGAAAGAATGCTACGAAGCTGAGAAAAAGGACAGGATCTCGGACTGGTTTAAAACGTCCACGGTAAACATCGATTGAATATCCCATAGTTTGAAAGGTGTAGAAGCTCATACCTACGGGAACAATCCATCCCGTTCGGGCAAAGCTTGTCTCGCCGACGAAGAGCGAAAATCCTAGCTCAACAGATTCTATAAAGAAATCGAAGTACTTGAAGGTGGCCAGGAATCCAAGATTCGTGGCTATGCTCAGCGAGAGCCATTGCTTTTTGCAATTGGCTGATTGTGCCATCATTATTGCCGCCCCAAAGCTCATGAGAGAACTTGCTGCGATAATGAATAGCGCTCTCCAATCCCAACTTGCGTAGAAGGCATAGCTGGCTATGAGAATCGAGAGATTGCGAAAACGCAGTCGGCTGGGTCTATTCAAAAACGTCCAATAGAAAACGAAGAATAAAATAAAACTAGTCCAGAAAGCGAATGTGTTGAACCCCATTGGATATATGATCGGCTATTTACCAAAAAGAGTTTATGATTAATTTGCTTCCGTCGATTTCAGGTGCGCCCCTTTAAATTGAAGCAAACGGGAAATCCGGCCAAAAATTTTATGAAAACATGGAAATCAACAGGTTAAAACTTAGCGTTGTGACGCTGGCAATCTGCATTCTCCTGGAATCGATTGTAGGTGAGATCTTTCTACAGGCGATTGTTTTGGGTACAGGGTTTCCTCATGTCTTACTAGGCCTAAGATACTCTCGAAAAGGTCTTTCGGCGGCGATGAATCAAACGACCTCGAAATTGATTCTTTTGATCGCAGCATCATTGGGGATTCTTGCGATAACCTACGAATGGGATTTGCTCACCCTCGTTTTCTATTTCGGCTTGCATCACGCACTTGCTGAAACCTATTTCGGGAAAGTACAACCCTCCGTGCTAGAATCATGGAAGAGAGGGCTTCTTGTCGTTAGCATCTTTTCGAGCTATCTTTTCGCTACAAGAGCAGATACAGGGATGAGCTATTCTTTCAATGCGACGATGTTAGCGATTTCTCTGACCAGCTCATCAATCTATTTGTCGCTTTTTAAAGCTAAGCTTTTCGACAAATCCAAGATTTTGGGATTTTTGAACAATCACAGTTGGTCAATTATAGGTCCGAGCTTGGCAATTTTCGCGATTTGGTCTCCGATCGATTGGAAAATCATAATATTGTATCATTTTACTTTTTATGGACTGTTGCCTCTGCTGAAGAAGGATATGGTGAGCGGAGCCAAACGGAAAAAGTTTTGGATCGAAGGTGCTGTATGGAACGGACTGGGATTATTGCTTTTCTTAATCTTGGCTGTTGTTGCGATTAAGTGGAACAAGCCGTCGGCTTTATACATTCCAACTCAGTGTTTCTTAGCTCTCACGTATTTGCACATCACTTGGTCATTTTTGATTTCTCCAGCGAATCCTGAGTGGATCAAGAGGATTGTGGGACAGGGGGCGAAAACAGCTGTATAGCGTTCGTGAGCGAGAAGTTAATGCCCTGAGGGCTCTGTAGAGAGACTGTTCGATTCATGCCGTATCTAAGATTCATGAACACGTTGAATGAGTCGTTTTGAATCCTAGTTCGCAGTCTGCACGATATGGACCGCTTCAGAAGCAGATTAATCTGTTCCTAAAAACCAGTTGCTTAAGTGGCGGAGAGAGCGGGATTCGAAATCGGTTACTGCCTAGGCAACAACGCTCACTACGACGTGAAAGGATGAAGAAAGAGCTGAAAGCCTGGATGCGTTCCGTCGCCAGAAGTCTGAACGGGAAAGATTATCAATAGAAAGCCTTAAGAATAGGCTGGGATTACTAATAAAGTGCCTATTAAGCGTATCTGTATGGTTGGTTATCATATTGTGAATATCGATTTATTAGACACTCTCTAACTCCTTAGATTCCGTCAGTACTGGCGAAAACATTCCTGAAAACCCATGGCACATGAACA
>PCCK01000097.1 GCA_002731695.1 Porticoccaceae bacterium | reverse complement strand
GTGACGCGGCGCAAGTCACCATTTCTCTCCCGCGCTCCGGGGACGGTGGCTTTATTAAGGGCTACGAACTGGGCTATCAACAGGCGTTTACTGAACTTCCCGGCTTACTGTCTGGCTTGGGTGTGATGGCGAATTATACATTTACTGATAGTGAGGCTACTTACTTTTCAGAGGGGAATGAGGCCTATAGCGGCTTTAGCTTCCTTAATACTTCCAAGGACACCGTCAATGCTACGTTATACTGGCAAAAGGACCGGCATTCTGCAAAGCTTGCCTACAATTATCGGTCACCTCGTATGGTAAATGCGGCTAACTTGACTAACAGTATTTATATGGAAGGGCGCAAGTCTGTTGATTTTTCCGCCAACTATCAGATCAATAAAATGTTTCGGTTGTCTTTTCATGCTTTGAACTTGACGGAAGAATACGATCGGAAGTTCTTAGCTCGTACAGTTGAAAACAACGGACTTTTGGGAGAGGGAAATGCTATCGACAACGACGTTCCTGATTATTTGACAACGGATTTGAGATATACCGGAAGGACATATCGTCTTGGTTTGTATATGAACTTTAATTAACGCCTCCCCCACTTGGCGTTTTATGAGCCCTTCGATTAATCGCAAGGGCTTTTTTTTAATGAAAATAGGACTAAGGCTGTTTTTTGTAGGATAACTCTGCTTGGAGTTTCCGGAGCGTGTAATGAAAAAAATAGTGTTTTCAGTAATTATTCTGATTGGATTTTCCGGTAACTTTAGTTTCGCGAAAATTGTCAAGGATGATGAGACAACTGGTAGCCAGCCAAATATTATTCTTGTCATTACCGATGACCAAGGCTCTGGTGACATTGGAATTAATAATCAGCTCATCAAAACGCCAGTCCTTGATGAGCTGGCAAAACAAAGTGTTCAGTTAACCAATTTTCATGTTGATCCCACTTGTTCCCCGACAAGAGCCGCTTTGATGACAGGAAAATATTCTATCAACGCGGGTGTATGGCACACGGTCATGGGGCGGCACATGTTGGCATCAAAACATCACACTCTCGCAGAGGCCCTCAAGGATGCCGGCTATAAAACTGCGATGATTGGTAAATGGCATTTAGGAGACAATTACCCATTTAGGCCCCAAGATCAAGGTTTTGATCATGTGCTAATGCATGGGGGTGGGGGTGTCGGACAGTCTCCTGACTATTGGGGTAATACTCAGTTTGATGATTCGTACTATTTGAATGGTAGCGCTAAAGCTTATGAGGGATATGCAACTGATATCTGGTTTGATGAGGCTATTTCTTTTGTAGAAAGATTCGAGAGTAAGTCAGATCCATTTTTTTTATACATCTCCACTAACGCTCCACATGTACCATATAGGGCACCGAAATCTTATGTAGATCAATATCTTGAAGTCGGATTGCCACAAGACATGGCGACGTTTTATGCAATGATAACAAATATAGACTCCAACATAGGACGATTAATTGCTCAAACGGAGGCCGCCGGAATTTTGGATAACACGATCTTTATTTTTATGACAGACAATGGTTCAAGCCTTGCAATGCAGTCTGATGGCGAGCCTATGTCTATTCTAAGCGATGAATTATTGGCGCGGTTAGATATAACCAGTAATTCGCTCAATCTCGGTATGAGAGGAGGCAAGAACTCTGTTTATGAAGGAGGACATCGCGTACCTTTTTTTATCAAATTTCCTGAAAAAGATCGAGTAACACCGAGGACTATTGATAGCTTGACTGCGCATATTGATGTAATGCCCACCCTTCTTGAGCTGGTCAATTTAGAATATTCTTCTAAGGATTTTGACGGGATTAGTTTAGCGGAAACTTTGCTTTTGAATGAAGGAGTTCCCGATCGGACTTTGGTCATAACTAACCAGCGTGTTCTCAATCCAACTTCGAAAATGCCATTCGCTGTGATGCAGAATAATTGGCGTTATGTGAAATCTTCGCAAAAAGAAGACTTTGAATTATTCAACGTATCCAGTGATCCTGGTCAAACGCTGAATGTAATAGATGAATATCCAGAGATTGCTGATAATTTAGCTGAGATATACAAAAGATGGTGGGAAAGTATTTCCGACACCGGATTCGAGACTACTCGGATAATTCTTGGATCAGACCATGAAAATCCCAGCCGCATAACTGGTCATGATTGGCATGCAGAAATCACATCGAATAGCCCGTGGTGGCCTGGATTCGATCATTACAAAGACAGATGGTCGTCAGGTTGGATTGGAAAGGAAGAAGCTTATGCAGGCGCGCCTTGGCAAGTTTTCTTTAGTGATGACGGACGATACACGTTTGATCTTTATTTACATGATAAACCAGCTAAGAAGCCCGTGAGAAAAGAATTTGCACACCTTAAATTGAATGAGCGGGTTCTGACGAAAAGAATTAGCGATGGCGATACACATGTGTCTTTTGAGATGGATGCCACGCAAGGTAAATCGCAGATCATGGCTTGGTTCGACGATGGCGATGGTCAGGCGATACCAGCTTTCTTTCTTTACGTTGAGAAACTAGATTGATGTTAAGATCAAAATAGACATCGCAATCATGAAGGATGATCAGTCTATAGAGCTACTTCAATCGCGTATCCAATGCCTTTTCTGGAAAATTCAGGTAATTCAATAATTGTTTTGTTCTCTTTGCTAGCCCACTTTAAATTAATTGATTCACCCAACAACCTCATCTTTTTTATTTCCAAATCGGAGAGCGCTTCAACCACAATCTTATTGCTTGAAGGTCTTTGAAGGGATATCAGGTATACTTTGTTTTGTTTTTTTGTGAACCAATAATCATTTTCCTCGAATTCGAAGGTTGGCACATTCTCCTCTCTATGCTCGGTACCTCGGATAGATATTTTAGTAGGACCTTCATGTGTAACCTCCCACGGATCGGAGTCGTAAATGGCGTTCCCATTAGTATTTAACCAATCGCCCACAGTTCTTAGGCTTGATACTGCCTCCGGAGGGATTGATCCTTGGCCATCAGGCCCTACATTTAGAAGAAAATTACCGCCTTTACTAACGTTCTCCACAAGCCAAAATAATAATTCTTTCGGAGATTTCCAATCTTTATCATATATCTTATAGCCCCAAGAATTGTTGGTAGTCGCGATTCCTTCCCATGTTTCCTCAAAGGCTTGATCAGGTATCACATTATCTCCGACACCGCCGGGCATACCAATATCACCAAAGCCATTTCCTACACGCCAATTTATGAGTGTTTCGGGACTGTATTGATAAGCAACACTGTAAAATTGCATGCTATATTTCGGTGGGATATACATCGCATTATCAAACCAAATTTGCGATATTTTGTAGTTGGATAACAATTCTTTTACTTGAGGGATCGATTTTTTGGCAATGTATTCATCAAATTTTATCGGAGACGGATCCCAATTATTATAAAACAATTTCTTTCTTGGTTTTTTACCGTCTTTTGGTCCATAGTCCAAAATACCTCCGTCTCCACCATCACGCCAATCAAGGGTATTTGAGTAATAAACTCCAAATGAGATGCCTGCCTTTGTAGCAGCAAGTTCCATTTCTTTGATGATATCCCGTCCAAAGGGGGTGGCATCAACAACATTAAAGTTGCTCACCTTGGAATCATAAAGAGCAAAGCCCTCGTGGTGTTTCGAAGTAATCACGATGTAACGCATGCCGGCGGCTTTTGCCACTGCAACCCACTCTTCGGCATTGAACTTTATCGGATTGAAGTCTTCGGCTAGCTTAGCGTATGTGTCACGCGGAATTTCTTTGTTGCGCATTACCCACTCAGCCACCCTAGGCCCGATCCCATTCTCCTCCATCGTTTCACCCTTCCAGACGCCTCCTAAGCTAGAGTAGAGTCCCCAATGTATGAACATTCCAAATTTATTTTTGCTGAAGCGTTCCCTACCGCGTTGTTTTGCTGAGCTGGAGTTCATAAGTTTCCATTCTTTTTTAAAGCGAACCATTTCTTTCGAACAAGGGATTCCTGAACCATCGAAACCATAAAATTTCTCTTTTTCCGTTTCCGACATAGAATTATGTAAATCGAGTTCGGCTTTTGTGCATGCCATGGTAACGTGTGTTAAAGAAAGCAAAACGACCACAATAATTGGTTTGACTAATGTAAAGTGCTTCATAAAATCCTCTTTTTTTAATAAATGTTGATCGCTCGACCCCTAATCGTTACACACCTAAAGTGGTTTGAAACTTTATAAATCATAAGTTGAATATTATAATGATTTTTATATTTAAAAAACAATCAGACTAGCATCAAACTGATGGGTTATGATGCAGTTTAGTCTAGGCGTGTCAGCGAGTCCTAGCAGATTTGTTTCTGACACAATCACATGTAAGGGTTCGCATGAAGACGGTCGACAAAAATCTATTAAATTTTTTTTATGTCGGGATTACCAATGCGGAAATCAGTTTGGGCGAGTAAAAATTTATCAGAAATAAGATCTTCGAGGATCGATCTGGTACTGTTGTTAGGGCTTTAGGCGATTCAGTGTCGGGTTAAACACTTATGCGTTACTTAAGCAAGGATAAAAGTGACACCTAAGTGTGCGACATTTGTGGATAGAAAAAGTGTAATCATGTGAAAATTTGAAAATGGCGTTTAGAATTACTACTACAGACAATATTTAGGAGCCGCTGTGAAATCTATCGTTTGCACCGAACCCGGCAAATTAATTATCGAGGAACGTTCTGATCCGATTCCTCCGAAGGGATGGGTCACTTTAAAAATGAAGAGGATAGGTCTTTGTGGCACCGACTTCCACATTTTTAAAGGCTTACATCCATTTCTTGAGTACCCACGTGTCATGGGTCATGAGTTATCTGGTGAGATTCTAGAGACTCCTAGAAACGGTCGATTCAGCGTTGGGGATAAGGTGATTATAAATCCCTATTTGTCATGCGGTGACTGTGTTTCTTGTAAAAAAAGCAAGTCAAATTGCTGTGTAAATTTAAAGGTTCTGGGTGTCCATACAGATGGTGGAATGTGTGAGTTCCTCTGCCTACCGGAGCGCGCAATTTACTCCGCAAGGGGACTCACACTGTCAGAGGCTGCAATGGTTGAATTTCTGTCAATCGGCGCACATGCTGTGAGTCGAGGACAACTTCTTGCAGGAAGTCGCATCCTTGTTATAGGCGCTGGACCGATTGGACTTGGTGTAGCTCTTTTTGCGTCTTTCGAGGAGGCTTGCGCTGTGGCAATTTTGGATGTCAATATGGAGCGCGTGGTATTTGCGGAGAATTTAAGTGATGCTTTCTCTGGATTTGTTGTGGAGGATGATGTAGATGAGAGATTAAGGGAATTTACCAAGGGAGATATGTTTGATGTTGTGTTTGATGCCACTGGCAATGCTAAATCTATGGAGAAGAGCCTTGATTATACGTCTCACGGAGGGGCTTGTGTTTTTGTCAGTGTAGTGAAAGATAAGATAAAGTTCTCAGATCCATTTTTTCATGCCCGAGAAATGCAGATTATTGGTAGCAGGAACGCTAATCGAGTCGATTTTGAAAATGTGATTGACAAAATACACTCCGGAAAAATTCCAAGCTCGGAATTAAATTCGCACAATGTAAATTTGCTTGATTTGCCTAGGCAACTTCCGACTTGGATAGAGGACGGTAGTGGTTTAGTGAAGGCAATCGCTCATTTATAGGCGAGTTCTTATTGATTTAAAACAAACCGAGTAGATTTTTTAGATGAAAAGTGACTTGAAAAATGAGTTGTGCAATAACACTCTCAGCAGTTTAAATAAGCGAGTCCAAGTGCCGGACTATGATCGTTCTCAGATAGAAATTGGTATTGTGCATCTGGGACCAGGAGCATTCCATAGAGCACATCAAGCGGTGTATACCGACGACTTGTTGAGGCTCAAGTATAAAAACTGGGGAATCTGTGCAGTTTCTCTAAACAGTGCGCGTTTTAGGGATAGTGTAAAAAAACAAGATAATCTTTACACGCTGGCTATAAGAGATATTGATCCTAAACTTCGGATTGTTGGCTCAATCATAGAAATTTTGTTTGCGCCACAAAGTCACGATGCTGTTATTTCAAGGCTATCAGAAAGTAATGTAAAAGTCGTGACACTCACGATCACTGAAAAAGGGTATTGTTTATTGCCGAATAATCGCTTGGATTTTGGGGATTCGGACATAAAGTTTGATTTGGAGCATCCTGATACGCCAAAAACTGCAATCGGGTATCTTTCAGCTGGTTTGCACAAGCGTTATCAACAAAATCTCGATCCTTTTGTATTGGTTAGCTGCGATAACCTCATGGATAACGGTGTTGTATTAAAGCAAGCAGTCGTGGATTTTTCCTATAAAATTGATCAAGACCTGGCAAACTGGATCTCAAACACCGTCTTTTCACCGCGCACAATGGTTGACAGCATTACACCCACTACCAATCAAGCTCTAATAAAAAGTGTTGAAGATGATTTGGGATTTCTCGATGAGTGGCCGGTGCAGAGAGAGAATTTTTCCCAATGGATATTTGAGGATGTGCCCGGAATGGTGCTTCCTCCTTGGGATTCTGTCGGCGCAGTATTTGGAGCAGATATCAAGAAATATGAATCTTGTAAGTTAAAAATTCTTAATGGGTTACACTCCAGTATTGCTTTTGTGGGGCTTATAACGGGTTTTGAGACCGTAGCTGAAGCATTGGACGATAAATCGATAAGGGATTATGTCCAAAAATTGTTAGAGTCGGAAATCATTCCTTCTTTATCGGCACCAGAGGGCCTAGATATAGAAACTTACGCAAGCGCTGTCTTGAAGCGCTTTAAGAATACTCAAATTCATCATTTTTTGTCTCAAATTGCTTGGGACAGTAGTAAAAAAATTCCGGTTCGTATTTTAGACACCTTACAAGACAATTATCGTTTGGGAAATCCTTGCGGTGGTCTTTGTCTGGCAATATCTTCTTGGATGCTTTTGATTGAGACTATGGTATCTCGTGATATTCCGATCGTGGATCCCATTGTGGATGAGTTAAAGGGTATCATTAGAAGAACACCAGAGAATGGAGAGCGAGTCGATGCATTTTTGGCTTTAGACCAAGTCTTTCCCAAAGACTTGGTTGATAACTCGTCCTTCAGGCGCGCAGTTGTGGGGTATTTCCTCGAATTAAAAGAAGATCCTGCGACAACATTAAAAAAATATAGTTTCACGTAGCATGAGTTTAACTGCTAGACCTTACGGAAAAGCCGTGGCAAAACTTGGAAGCTGGAAATCCGACAAACTAAGTTTAAATCGGTTTTAATGGTCAATTAATCTGTAGAACTCCCTAGCATTAGAGCTAAAAATTTTATCTCGGGAATCTTTAAATTGGGTTGCTAGATATTGCTCAAGCAAATTTTTTACTTCGTTATATTTTGCTGCAAGAAGACAAACTGGCCAATCAGAACCATACATAACTCTATTCTCGCCAAAACATGTAATTGTGTGTTCAATAAATGGAAAGATATTCTCTGGAGTCCAGTTTTTCCAGTCAGCCTCGGTAACCATTCCTGAAAGTTTGCAGTAGACGTGCTTATGAAGTGAGATGGCCTTTAAATTTTGAATCCAATCTCGGTCTGGTTTCGCTTTTATGTTTGGCTTAGCTATGTGGTCAATAATAAGACGCATTTCAGGAAGTTGATCCAGGAGCTTTCTGACAGACTTCAGCTGATTTTCATAAACCAAAATTTCATAGCAATAGTCATATTCGCTTAATATTTTTATACCTCTAATAAAGTCGGGGTTAAGCATGAAATCATCATCCTCCCCCTGAAGCACATGACGAAAACCCTTTAACTTGTGATGTTGATGCTTTTGTTCTAGAAACTCATGCAGATTAAGATTACATAAATCTACCCAACCAACAACACCTTTTATAATTTTAAACTCGTCGCTCAACTTAAGAAGCCAGTCGGTCTCCGCATCAGACTGTCTGGCTTGAACGGCAATACACCCCCCGATTCCTGCGTTAGCTAGAACGTTGGAGAATTCCTTAGGTAAATAGTTCCGCTTGAGTAACGACATCGATCCATCAATCCAATCATATTCTAAGGGGTCGTATATCCAGAAATGATTATGTGTATCAATATCCATGTTTCATGTCCTAACTATTCTTTATTAATACTACGTCTTGGATGGGTCGCAAAGTGTTTATATTTTTCCGCATAGTGTGCGTAACTCTCCTCAGGATTATGATTTTTTAGAGGGTCGCCTACCAGAGTTTTTAGTTGCTCTAGCTCTGAAATTAATTTGCTCTTAATATCAAAATTTTCAGGATTTTTAGAAATATCGTTTATCTCATGAGGGTCTACTTGTAGGTCAAATAACTGATATTTCTCCAGCATCGGATAGTAAATCAGTTTGTGAGTTTCTGTTCTGACCATCCTCTGGAAGTGTTTATAAGATCCGTAAATCGCGTTATGGATAGTATTTTCCTCTCCACGTAGTAGTGGAAGAATACTTTTGCTATCCACAGTGGTTGGTATTTCAACGTCGGCTAGATCAAGAACTGTTGGTAATACACTGTGAATGTAGAACATGCCCGTCTTCTTTTCGCCGCGTTTTATATCGGGCCCTGTTATTATAAAAGGAACGCGAACACTATGATCATACTGATTTTGCTTTCCCAGAAGGCCGTGTTGGCCGTTAGCTATACCATTATCTGACGTAAAAATTATATAAGTATTATCGCGAAACCCTGTGGTGTCTAGTGCATCCAGCAGTCTTCCGACTTGTGCATCTAAGTGGGATATGACCGCATAATATTGTGCGATATACCACTTAATGGACGATTCAGTCCTCGGAAATGCCAAGAGAACTTCATCTCGAATGTTATGGTCACCCTCATCAAAAGGATGTTCAGGCAACATGTTTGGGGGAATGGGAATATTTTCAGGAGGATACATGTTAATGAACTCGGGAGGTGCTTGCCGTGGATCATGGGGTGTTAAAAAAGATAGATATATAAAGAATGGCTTTGAATTACGGCGCCCTTTTGATTCTAAATATCCTATGGCGGCATCTGCAAATAGCTCACTGCTGAGCTTCATTTCTCTTCGCTGCTGAAAATTCTGCGGATTTTGATCATTCCCATCGTAGTCGGCAACAAGTGGACTATACTGCCCCCCCCTTTCTTCAAAAGACATGCCCGTTCGGACTGGCATAAAAATTGATTTCCCCATAGAAAAACTTCGTCTTAATGACTCCTCATCAATATGCCACTTCCCAGTAATAAAAGTCTCGTAACCTTCCTCTTGTAGTATTTCTCCCATCATTTTCGATCTGAACTGATCGTTTTTCGCAGTTTTCGGGCCATATCCTGTCCTATGCAAATGACGTCCGGTATTAATCATTTTTCTGCTGGGAGCGCATACCGCCCCTGACCAAGACCCTTGATTAAACACGTGTGTAAAGCTAGTACCTTCCTTTGTAAGTCTATCAATATTAGGTGTGTTTATATCGTAATTGCCTAGTGCTCTGATTGTATTCACAGTTTGGTCATCAGTAAGCACAAAAATAAAGTTAGGAGGGTTAGTAATCTGATTCTGTCGAACATTGACTGAACAGTTCAGTAGCGTTAGGACTGAAATTGTCACTAAAAATGACTTTTTTAATGAATTTAATTTTTCTTTTGAACAGGAATTTTTCATTTTTTATAAATCCTAGATATGGTGCATTGTATATTGTTTACTATTAATAAAATTCATGTTGTTATTTTACGGTGTCAGAAAGCAAATTCAATAATTATTACAAAGGATCATATCGGATATGAGACTATGGTTATGCATGATTTGGATTTTATTATTCTCTGTACCTAGTTTTTGTCAGCAGGTAAGACATATCCCAAAATCGGTTCTTACGGATAAGTTACATGGTTTTTGGGTTGGACAGATGCTAGGTAATTTTATAGGAAGACCATTCGAGCATCGATATGTCGAAACGCCCATGCCTATCTTGGTAACAAAAATTTACTCTTTTGAAGATGCATTAGAGAGGGATTTATTGGCCAACGATAATCATGCAGGGGGATATATTCCAATTTTGGCGGGTGTTTTAGATGGTGCATTCAGTGATGACGATACCGATATTGAAATTGTTACTCTTCATGCAGTTGAAAAATATGGATTAACTCTCACTTATGAGGAAATCACAGAGGCTTGGACAACACATATTAACGGATTTATTTGGGCGGCAAACAGAGAAGCAAGGACATTAATGGATTCAGGCATCTTTCCGCCGGACACTGGGAAAAGAAAATTTAATAAGCATTGGTATAAAATTGACGCTCAATTAACTAACGAAATTTGGAGCGCTTTCTTTCCTGGAATGATTTCTAATGCCACAGAACGGGCTGAATGGGGTGCTTCAATAACGAACGATGGTTGGGCAATTCATCCCACCATTGTATATTCCGCGATGATAAGCGCGGCCTTTTTCGAGAGTGACGTTCGAGCTCTTGTCAATATAGGTTTGGATGCGATTCCTACAGATAGTCCGGTTGCGATGGGCATCCGAGACCTACTTGAATGGCACTATGTTCACAGTGATTGGAGAAAAACGAGGAAATTGCTCCATGAAAAATATTATCAATTTCAAACTTCTGAGTACTCATTGCCTGCGCACCCAGTCTCAGCATTAATTAATGGTTTAAGTGGTATTATGGCCGTTCTTTACGGAGAGGGAGATTTTTTAAAAACTGTCTCCATCGCTACTTCAGCTGGATATGACTGTGACAACCAAGCCGCCACATCAGGAGGCCTGATGGGCGTCATGAGTGGAATTACTGGAATGAGCGATCAGGTGATAGGATTAACGAAAACTCTGCCGGCATGGAAGTCGTGGGATAGCCCTTTCAATGACACATATGTAAATATTACCAGAGATCAATTGCCCTCAAGAATGAAAATTTCTTCGATTGTTGATCGAACTGTTGATATTGCAGAAAAAGCAATTGTTAGAAATGGTGGAAGGATAAGTACACAAAATGGTCGTGTTTTTTATAGAATTGTTTCAGACGTCCCCTTTAAGGATATCTAGCGGCTACTGAAGTATGGATATTCGGGGGCTATAATCAGCTATAAATCTGATAATTTTATGCCTTGAGTACCTCGAAAAAAATCGGAAAAAGACTCTATTGGATCGTCATTTCGAAGGGGGTCACCAACTAAGACCTTCAGTCGTTCAAGTTCCAAAAATAGATCATCGATAAGTTCGCTACTTTCAGGGTCATTCTCGATGCTGTTTATTTCAAAAGGGTCGCTATACAAATTAAATAGTTGAGTTTTTTGTATGACCGGATAGTGTATGAGTTTGTATCTTTTTGATCGAACCATTCTTTGAAAATGCTTGTATCCCCCATAAATAAATTCATAACTTTGCTCTTCATCATTCTCGATTAACGGGACGATGCTTTTAGCATCGACAGTATCGGGAATCGGCAATCCGGCAAGCTCGAGAATGGTCGGAAAGACACTATTAATATAAAACATCCCAGTTTTCCTAACATTCTTTTTAACTGTGGGTCCTTTAATGATGAATGGCACTCTTACGCTATGATCATATTGATTTTGCTTTCCAAGCAGTCCATGCTGGCCTGAAGCAAGCCCATTGTCTGAGGTAAAGATGACATAGGTATTTTTCGCATATTTGGTCGTGTTTAAAAAGTTCATTAACCTACCTATCTCAAAATCAAGATGGGTTATCATCGCGTAATATTTTAAGAGATTTTCTTTAATTTGGGCTGGCACCCTTGGAAAAGGTAACAACACTTCGTCTCGTACCGTCCAGTCGCCTTGATCAAAAGGATGTTTTGGTCGGAAATTCTCGGGGAGTTGGATTTTGCGTTTTGAGTAAAACTGCTCAAACTGTCTCGGTGATTGATGGGGATCATGTGGTGCTAGGAAGGAAAGATATAGAAAAAATGGCTGATTATTCCTTTTTCGTTTTTCTGTGAGGTAGTCGAGCGCCGCGTCAGTGAACAAGGTAGTGCTATGTGTCGTTTTAGAAAATACAAGAGGCGGTGTTAAGATTGCAGATGACTCAGTGTAGTCAGCGACGAGAGGAGCGAAATGAACTCCTTCCCCTTTGTTGGATGAATAAGGTTGATATATCTTTGAACCAAACGAAAAACTCTTCTTAAGTGCTTCTGGATTTCGATTTCGACCCTCCTCAAGATGCCACTTTCCGGTTATAAATGTTTCATACCCATGGAGCTGTAAAACCTCACCAAGCAGCGGAAACTCGAGCAACTTTGCTTGAGCATGTTTTTTACCGAAACCGGTCCTAAAAAGATGTCTGCCGGTATGGATCATTGCCCTACTGGGTGCGCAGACAGCTATAGACCAAGAACCCTGATTGAATACATGCGTGAAACTCATTCCATTTAAAGCGAGTCTATCTAAATTGGGGGTTACTATTGAATTGTTTCCAAGAGTATTGATTGAGTCATATGTTTGATCATCTGTAAGAATAAAAATAAAGTTTGGCTTATTTTCCTCCACGTTGGATTCGATTGAGGGCCAACATTTAGAGCTACCAAAAGCGATGACAAGTAAGAGAGTCGCCATCATGCAACGGGTGGTTCGGCAAGAGAGGTTGAAAAATTGACTTATATCCATCTGGAAATGAAGATCTTTTTGGAAAAATATTGTTTACTATAAATAAAAAGCAGTATGATCTCCAAATAATATGCAATAAACAAAAAATGACATTTATTTTTTTTGTTAAGTTGGCTTTATAATTTTCCTTACAACACTATTCAGGCGCGAGGATTAGTACTTACTATGATAAATAATTTTGGGTCTAGAAAAAAAATTTTTTCCTTGCTGAACACAGCAAATAGCAAATTATTGAGCGTAGGTGTTTTGGTAACCAGCATCACTCTAACCGGTTGTTTATTGGAAAACACTAGCAAAAGTGGAGTTGAAAAAAAAGACTTTGATGAAGAATTTGAACCTACTATTGAGTCATTAAAAAATTATGTGGTTCCAGAGTGGTTTCGCGATGCGAAACTCGGTATTTATCTCCACTGGGGAGTATATTCTGTTGCTGAGCAAGGGGAATGGTACCCAAGAGATCTCTATCGAGAGGGTCAGACTGAATACTTTCATCACCTCAAAACTTATGGACATCCCTCAGAATTCGGTTATAAAGATCTTATTCCACTTTGGAAAGCCGAGAATTTTGATCCGGATAAATTGGTGAAACTGTTTAAAAAGGCGGGGGCTCGTTACTTCACGCCAGTAGCAGTTCACCATGATAACTTTGATTTATGGGACTCAAAACATCATCAGTGGAACGCAGTGAACATGGGACCTAAGAAAGATATCATTGGGATGTGGCGCAAGGCAACGTTGGATAATGGATTAAGATTTGGCGTCACTACTCATCTCTCACGAAGTTATAGTTGGCTGAATACTTCCAAGGGTTCGGACTCAACTGGACCTTATGAGGGTGTGCCGTATGATGGCAATAACCCTTTGTTTGAGTCTTTCTATCATCAAAAGCATGATGATACACATTTCGATTCACCAGAAAGCCCGCCAAAAGAGTGGAAGGAGAACTGGAAGCGACGAATGATTGATCTTATTGACAATTATCAGCCAGATTTATTGTATTTTGATTGTGCGATTCCTTTTAAAGGTGAGGACGCAGGGAAAACTGGTATGGAAGTTATTGCTCATCATTACAATACAAACATTAGAAATCATGGTGGGTTGCTTGAAGGCGTTATGGCGATAAAACCCCGACCTTGGCAAGGTGTATACATTGATGGGGTAGCCACGATGGATATTGAAAGGGGGAAAGCTAGCCACATTATTGATACCCCTTGGCAAACCGACGACTCGGTAGCTCCTTGGGACTGGGGTTATCGACAAAATGATTGGCTCCATGTTGAGTCTGGTGAGATGCGTACTGTCGAATACATGGATGCTAATATGGTAATTGATAAGTTTCTAGATATCGTCAGTAAAAATGGAAATTTACTTTTGAACGTTTTAATAAGGGCTGACGGTACGCTCGACGAAAAGACTATTTTTTTACTTGAACAGATGGGTGAATGGCTCGACCAAAATGGCGAAGCGATTTATGGATCTCGTCCGTGGCATGTTTTTGGTGAAATGTTCGGTAAAGGAAAAGTTAATGAGTTTGATATGCATGCAAATCGTTCTCCATTTACCTCAAAAGATGTCAGGTATACGACGAACAACGATAATTTGTACGCCATGGTTATGGACTGGCCCGGGGCTAATAAAAAAGTAAGGCTTCAACATGTTACGCCAACATACGCTGTTATTGAACCTGTAAAATCAGTGCAAATCTTAGGGTACGATGGCGAGGTTTCCTGGGAGCAGACAGGAAGGGGACTGTATGTGACTATGCCTAAAACGCCGCCGAACGATATCGCGATCGCTATCAAAATCGGCTTTTAGGATAATTTTTATGAAGCAACGACAAATCTGCTTGGCTCTTGACTTAAAAGATGATCCCAAATTAATCGAGGAGTATAAAGATTTGCATCTTCCAGAGAATATTTGGCCAGAAATCCCAGAAAGTATTCGCTCGGCTGGGGTAAGAGATATGCAGATCTTTTTAGTGGAGAACCATCTCTTTATGATTATGGATGTCGAAAATGATTTTGACTCTAAGAAAAAAGAAGAGCTTGATGCTAGAAATCCGGTTGTTCAACGCTGGGAAAAATTAATGTGGACTTATCAGCAAGCTCTGCCCTCAGCTAAACCCGGTCAGAAATGGGTACAACTGGAGCGCATTTTTCAGTTATCTAACGGTAGTGGTTCATATGGGGATAAGTAAAAACCGCAGACACTCAGTAGTGGAGCAAAATTATGAAAGAAGTAAACGGAAAAGCAAGTAAATCATATCAACTCGAGACTGATATTCTTGTTTCGCGTGATGTGCTGGTTCCATTCATTTTGATAACGTCTTGTTTTGCTCTATGGGGTTTTGCGAACGATATTACCAATCCTATGGTCGCAGCATTTCAGAAGATTTTTCTTACTGGAGCTTCTGAGGCCACCCTTATTCAAGTGGCTTTTTACGGTGGTTACGGCGCCATGGCCCTTCCCGCGGCTATGTTTATCCGCCGTTATACCTACAAATCAGGAATATTAGTAGGACTCGGTTTGTATGCGGTAGGTGGATTACTTTTCATTCCAGCAAGCAGCATGGGTCAATTCTGGCCATTTCTAATTGCATATTTTGTAATCACTTGCGGACTCTCATTTTTAGAAACTACCGCTAATCCATATATCTTATCCATGGGGTCGTCAGAAACTGCAACAAGACGTCTCAATCTCGCTCAAGCGTTTAACCCTATTGGTTCTCTGGTAGGAATGTTTGTTGCTAGCCAGTTTATTCTTGCGCAATTAAACGAAAAAACTAAAGATGAGCGGGCGCTAATGGAGCCGGCGAATTTTGAGTTGATCAAAGCGCAGGACTTAGAAATCGTCAGTAGCCCGTATATACTAATCAGTTTGGTGATAGCGATTGTATTTATTATCATTGCTCTTAGGGCGATGCCCGAACCCGATAAAGATGGTGAAGAAGATATCTCCCTCAAAGCCACTTTCAAACGTTTGGCAGCTAATAGGATTTACACTGAGGGAGTGATTGCTCAGATGTTTTATGTGGGCGCTCAAATTATGTGTTGGACGTTCATAATCCACTACGGCACTGCAGTATTTGTTGCAGACGGGATGTCTGAAAAAGATGCGCAAGTGTTGTCGCAGCAGTACAACATCTTTGCTATGGGTTTATTCTGTGCAAGTAGATTTATTTGTACGTTTCTTCTGAGATATTTTATACCCGGCATGCTACTAATGTGTCTTGCAGCTGGCGGAATGGTCTTGACACTAGGCACCATATTATTAGGTGGAATATCCGGACTGTATTGTCTTGTGGGAGTTTCTGCTTGTATGTCTCTCATGTTTCCCACGATTTATGGCATAGCCCTGAAAGGTATTCAGGGAGATGATGCAAAAATTGCCGCAGCAGGGCTAATAATGGCGATCGTCGGGGGTACTTTTTTACCCATGCTTCAGGCCACTGTCATTGATAATTGGACTTATGAGTTTGTTACTTCGATCCGAGCGTCATTTATTTTGCCCTTGATTTGTTTTTTGTGTATCGCAAATTATGGTCGTAGAACGCTTAAAAATAATCCACCACACAGCGTGTGATCTGCGAGTATTTAAAGATGTTCAAAAATCCTATTGTAAAGCATGGTGATTTTATTTTGCAGTGGGAGACCACCGTTGTCATAGTTTTGCTAATGCTTCTATTTACTGAAAAGGTGGTTAATGCATCAACTGCTGATACCGATTTGTATTTCGTTTCTGTGGACGGAAAAGATGATCGCTCTCTTAAGAGAGGGTCTGAGAACAAACCTTTCAGGACCCTAGAGTATGCGCTGAATCGAGTCGAACCCAAGGGCGCAGTTGTAATTAGGGCAGGGGTCTATCATGAACAAATACGTCGAAAGAATCTGACTGATGTTTCTATTATCACATACCCTGGAGAGCGAGTTATCTTTGATGGAACGGTAGCCGTGGAGTCAATAGCTAATGGAGATTGGGAAAAAGTAACAGAATCAGTTTTCAGAAGAAAGGTAGACCGCGATGTGTGGCAACTTTTCGTCGATGGCAAACAACTTGTGAATGCCCGCTGGCCTAATGCATCTTTTTCAGATGGCTCCGTGTTCAGTGCTAAGGGATGGGCGTTGGCAGATCCTGAGTATTCTGTGAATGGAAGTGCATTGAATGACCCTGAGGTTATGGATTTAGCGAAAAGTGGATTAAATATAGAGAACGCGATTTTAATAGCAAATTTTGGTGGGTGGGAGACTTGGACGAGGCGGGTAACTGAGCACCAAGATGGATCAAACCATTTTAAATTCGACAAGGTCCCGCATTTTAAAAATAAACCTTGGAACCCTTTGAATTATTTTGTTGAGGGTAAATTACAGTTCCTTGATAAAAAAGACGAATGGTTTTTTGATGCTAAAGAAAAATTTATTTATGTTTTTGCGACCGAAGTACCAAAAGAAAACTACTTTGGCAAAGTACAATCATATGCGATAGATGGTGAGAATTGGAGAAATGTGACAGTTGCAGGACTCAATTTCTTTGCAACAACTATGAAATGTGAGCGGTGTGATAATCTTGTGTTGACAGACATGAATTTTCACTATGCCTCAGCGTCAAAACGCCCTTTGGGGTTACAGTCAACAGTTGCTGACTTGACGAGATTTACGTCCTCCAAAAAATCAAGTGGACTGATATTATCGAATTGCAATATAAATAACACTGATTCTCAGGCATTAATTATAGAGGCAAATAGGGCCCTCATAGAGAATTGTTTGTTTTACAATATTGATTATGCTGTGTCTGAATCCTATGTTCATGGAGAGTCTGTACATTTGAAAGGCGATGGAAATGTTTTTAAATCAAATACTATTTATAGCGCAGGGGCATCATCTGCCTTATCTGGGTCAGGATGGTTTGTTGCGGAACTGAATCACATCTATAACACTGGATTTGCTCAAAGTGATGGTGCGATGATTCACGTGAGGATACCTTCTCAAACGGGTGCGATAGTAAGGTATAATTGGTGTCATGATTCGCCAGATAAATATGGAATTCGCTTCGATTCGCCCATACCTCCAACCCGGTGGGGCCATGGTGGAACGATCCACCATAATGTTGTTTGGAATGCAAAGGGAATTAACGTAAAAGGAGAGCGCCATAAGGTATTCCACAACCTTGCTTTTGATAATCAGGGTTCAGATATAAGAATATTAGACGACACCAAATTAAATGGTGGAGGGAACAAAGGAACCAAAACACAAAACAATGTAGCTGATTCGATCTCAGGAGAAAGAAATAGACAATCTTTGGTACCGGGGATTTCAGTAACTAATTATTCACACCCTATATTCGATCAGTCAATTAAAGATCAATTGACTAATGCTGATGATCAAGATTTCAGGCCGATAAGAGGATCGAAACTTGTATCCGCAGGACAAAGCATTCTTGAACTTAGTGGAAACAGCAGTGGTATTCCGGTCGATCTTGGTCCTTATCAGAATGATGTAGCACGATATTGGATACCGGGGAGGCGTCTAATCAAAGCCTCTATGCCAATTCCGAGAGATACTGGGTCGTTTGCACCCGATAATGCGTTAATATGGCAGACCGGTTTTGGTGCGATTGAGCATCACCTTTATTTTGGTCCTGATCGTGCAGGTGTTAAAAATGCTGATAAAACCAACCAAGAGTTTCAAGGAATATTTTTGAGAGAAAATGTTTACCGACTAGAAAAACTGCAAGAGAAAGTTTATTTTTGGAGAGTCGATGCGGTTATTGGCGATAGAGTGGTGAAAGGCGACGTCTGGTCGGTAGAGAAGACAGGAGTTTAAGGTAAATATAATCTTGATGATTAGACTGGCATTGAGAGGTTATTCACTGGAGTTCTTAATGTTTTTTTGGAGCTTATTATTTTTTTATAACATTTCCTTCTATCTGATTGTTCCATTAGCCGATTAAAGACAACTTTACTCGCTCAATCCATGGGCCGACCTTAACAACGTAATTCGGCCGGTATCAAGATGATTATTCAAACTTGTCAGTGCGCCAACGCCATCTCCAGACAATATTTTCTTTATAAGATCAAGATGCTCATCTACCGCATGAAGATTTCTAGCTTGCTCGTCTGCCTTATCCCACTGGTAGTGATAATGACACACAAATGAGACGATATTAAAGAACTGTCGAACAAACCGATTCTCTGCACCATCTTGTATTGACAGATGAAGTTTTCGGTCCAGTGGGGGTAACATTAAAAACATATCCGGATTTTTCTGTAAATTCTCGTGTTCCTCTAAGAGGGTGGTAAATTTACTTTGGATATTTTGTTGCTTGGTTTTTTCCATTAACTTTTTAAGTGCATTAATTTCTAGAATACGACGAAATTCCGAGAGCTCTTTTGCGAATGCTTCATCAAACTTTACCATTTGCCATTGCGCTCGGGGTTTCTTCTCTATTAATCCGGTGTGAGCAAAACGGATCATGAATTCTCTGACTGTTATGGTATTGCAATGTGATTTTTTAGCCAGATCAAGCTCAGAAAACTTATCGCCTGGAAGAAGTTTTCTTGAGTGAATAAGACTTAAAAAATACTTTTCTATCAGGACCTCTTTAGACGAGGGTGCGTCACTCAAATCGAAGTAATTCTGCTGTTTGGGTTCGACTAAGATCCGTTTCGAAGATTTATTTATTTGAATAATGCCCTCAGTATGAAGTTCTTGTAGCACATTACGAACAGTTGTTCGACTGACACCTAGAAGTTTAGAAATTGCTGAATCGTTGGGTAAATTTTTGTTTTGAGAGTAACAATCACTTATAAGGTCAAGACACTCATTGGTTGTTTTTCTGATCAAATAACTCATTTTAGACATTGTTGCCGCTACCTTATTTCTGTTGAATACTTAGCAAATATGTTTTTTACCTCTAATTACTTTTTTGTATGTTGCATAAATAAGACGGCCTTTTTTGATAATGGTTGATGTCTAAAGTAACTTTTTGTTTCAAGAAGATAACACAAAGTTTATACGAAATACCCCATACCAAGGCATAAGCGCATGATTCTTGTTTGCAACGCTACCATATCAAGTATTCCAGTATAAGGCCCATTGTGGACTATCTTGAAGCTCAAGGACTAATCACTGTTCTAAAAGGCAAAAGGTACAAAAAAACCCCCACAAGGACCCGACTATTCCCCAAAGACGTCTTATGTAATCAAATTTGGGAGTACGTCTTAGACCTAGAGCAGCCTATAGAGGGCCCCTATTACCTTCTCAAGATAACAAAAATGAACTAGGTACAATAAAGGTAACAGTTAGCTTGACGTGAAGACAGTATTCTTTAATATGTATGTATCAGGAATCAGAAGAAACTATAAGTAAACTACTGATTTATATATTGAAAAAGGCTCTTTAGAACAAGGGTAGATAGCTCAGCTGGTTAGAGCAGTCGACTCATAATCGATTGGTCGTAGGTTCAAGTCCTACTGGGCTCACCACTTAAACCATTGATTTAATCTCATAATATGAAACTGAGTTAACCCATGCCAAGCTGGTTCGATGATCCAATAGGTCCTGCTATGAAACCCGATAATCCTGAAGCGGTAT
>PCCK01000096.1 GCA_002731695.1 Porticoccaceae bacterium | reverse complement strand
CGTATCGACATCTTTTTTTATTTGTTCTTCAAGCTCGTCAAGTGATAAATAATCTAAATCCCAGTGGTTGCAGATGTCGTTCCTGAACCGTGTATGATTTTTATCTGTCGATTTTGACTTTTTTCGATTAAAATAATCCAGCAGCATATCACTCAGGCTCATTATCAAGACCTCTGAAATTTGGCACTAAACATTGTTTTGTTACGACCAACATGTTAATTAGGTTCCCTCTGTATACCCACTTTGTAAAAAACAATTTATAAAAATAGTTTAAACGAGAGCATGATAAGGCTGACTTACGCCCAACAACAAATTAGTATGCAAATACATTTGTAGCTAAATAACAATCTATTCGGTAGATCTTACGCCAGAGACGATCATGTTCGAAAATACTAAAAAACTCAAAAAACCTAACATGACTGAGTTGCATCTTGACAATCAGGGATTAGCTGAGCTCGATCTGTCACCCTATCCCAATTTAGAGCTACTTTACTGTGCAGATAACAAATTAAGCAAACTAGACCTCTCACACACTCCTAACTTGCATAAGCTCTGGTGTCCTAATAACAATATCACTCATCTAGATTTTTCCTCCACTCCCAATCTTTTTATGATCGGATGTGATAACAATAAACTGGTGGAAGTCGACACATCTAGCCTAGAGTATCTGGAATATCTTTTCTGCAAAAATAACGAAATTACATCTCTTGACTTGAGCGATAACCCCTACCTGCTCAACATAGCATGCGACAAAAATAAACTAAAAAATATCAATATCGAAAACAATACCTTACTGATACATTTATCATGTGGGAAAAACCTTTTATCGGAGATTTCCCTCTCAAACAAACCTCGCTTAGAGGGTCTCCTTTGCAGTGACAATTCTCTAGAAAATCTTGATCTCCATAATAAACCAAGACTTCAAACACTTCTCTGCCACGGCAACAAACTTCAGAACATTGATTTGTCAAATAAGTCAAAAATAAAACAACTTTCCTGCAGCTACAATATGCTGACGGCACTCGACATATGCGATCTACCTATGCTTGAGCATCTATCATGCAATTCCAACCAAATTTCTAGTTTAAATTTATCAGGGAATAAGCTGCTTATCTCACTGTACTGCCAAGATAATAAGATTACGCAGCTGGATTTATCGAACCTTGGCATGCTTGAAGAATTTGCTTGCAGCGATAACCGGCTGACTCACTTGGACATGTCAGCTAATTCAAGGCTAACTTCACTCTATTGTCACAACAACCAAATCCTAACACTCAATATAGTTGGCGCGGTTGAGCTCGCTGAGTTATCTTGCGCGAACAACAGGATTGATGAGCTAGATCTTTCACATAGCATAAAATTACGAGATATTGACGTTTCTGGAAACCCGATGAATGACCTAGACATGACTTATACCGAAATCTCGAAACATATTCACTAGCCCGGAAGGCCATAGCACGGCAAACTTTTCGTGTCCTATCTCGATTAAGGTTATTTTCACGAATCCAATGCGCTAATATTACAAATCTTGTAACTGAGCAACATAGCTATGAGGCTGTTTCATTGAGTATTTTATTAAACTGCGATCTTGGGGAGAGCTTTGGTGCCTGGGAAATGGGTTCAGACGAACAAGCCATATCATTTGTCGACCAAGTAAATATAGCCTGTGGTTTCCATGCAGGTGACCCGAGCACTATAAAAAATACTTTACTAGCCGCCAAAAAAGCGGGAGTAAGTATCGGTGCGCATCCAAGTTATCCGGACCTTATTGGCTTTGGTCGACGATCAATGAAAATCCAAATACCAGAGCTGATTAGTCTTTTGCAATATCAAGTGGCGGCACTTTGTGGAATGGCAAAAAATGTGGATCTTACGGTAGATTATGTAAAACCTCACGGAGCTCTTTACAACGATATGATGGCGAGTGAGAGCTTGCGCACTGCAGTAATGAGAGCAATCTCAGAAATCAATGAGCCACTGGCGTTGATGTTACAAGCGACGCCATCGTCGCAAATCCACGAAAAGGAAGCTGAAAATTTTGGGATTAAAATAATCTGTGAAGCCTTTGCTGATCGATCTTATGAAGATTGTGGGGCGCTAGTCTCTAGATCAAAAACGGAGGCTATCCTCGATCGCGAACACATTCTTACCCAAGTTAGACAAATTTGCCAACGCGGAAGCATCACCAGCATCAACAAAAAGACACTGCATTTGAAAATTGACTCCATCTGTATCCATGGCGACAATCCTGAAAGTGTTAATCTCCTACCTGAAATTCGACAAATTCTCGATCAATGAACAACCCGAAGGAACAAATATCGATTGCTGGTGAGAACTCACTAATCATTTATTTTGGTCAACAGCCAGATGAGAGGACTATCCAAAAAATTTCCTTCATTAATACGCAACTTCATGAAAAGCTTGGTAATTTTATTATTGATTCGGTTCCTTCTTATATCTCTATTCTCGTAACTTGGGACAATCTCATCATTGACTATATGAACTTTAAAAAAAAGATAGTTCAGTGTCTCAAAAATATTTCCTTAGAGAAGTCAGTAATTAAAAAAGATCTCTTCAAAGTTCCTGTTTACTACAGCAACTCCACAGGACCTGATCTTGAAGACTTGGCACATCGAAAGCACATATCGACTAAAGAATTAATCGAAATTCACCAGAATCGCGAGTATCTGGTTTATGCCATCGGGTTTGCACCCGGATTCGCCTACCTCGGAAACGTCGATGAGAAAATAGCGGCACCTAGAAAATCAACTCCAAGGTTACAAATACCAGCGGGTTCCGTGGGCATAGCAGATCAACAAACAGCGATCTACCCTAGTTCATCGCCCGGCGGATGGAACATTATTGGCCGTTGTCCATTAGAGGTGTTCAAAACTGGAAAAGGTAGTGATTTTCGATTCAGCGTTGCAGATCGTGTCAGATTCTTTTCGATCGATCGAGATAAATACCTTTCTTTAGGCGGAAGACTATGACCTGCGTGTTTGAAGTTATTGATCCGGGCTTCAGATGTCTTATCCAAGACTCGGGGAGAGTTGGATATCACCACCTTGGCATGACAACAGGGGGGGCAATGGATCAAGAATCCTTCGAGCTTGCAAATACCCTTTGTAATAATAACTCCACAAATGCTGCAGTTGAGATTACCTTTGGTGGTATCTGCTTAATCTCCAAATTGGATGCTATTATTGCTCTGACGGGCGCGACAATGTCCCTTAAGATCAACGGAACTAAAGTCGAGCAATGGCGTGCTCATAGGATTTTAGCGGGTTCGCGGTTAGAGATTGGACTAGCATCCAATGGGGTGTATGGGTATCTTGCAATTGCAGGTGGCTTCGTTATGAAGCCAATACTTGGCAGTGTGTCCTGTGTCCAGAGAGAGCATATCGGTGGACACAAACAGAACGGTAGTGCGTTGCGGCAAGGTGACCAGCTGCACTGTGATCCACAGCAACCAAATTACAGGCTCGCAGAACTCCCGAGTAGTTTGCGACCAAAACGTCACGACAACGACCAGCCACTGCGAGTTATTTTGGGATCTCAACAGCAAAAATTCGATCCGATACAAAAAAAAATTTTTTTCAGTAGCGAGTACTTCTTAACACCGGAATGTGACCGTATGGGTTACCGTCTATCAGGTCCAAAAATCGAATCAAAATGTTCAAATATGTTTTCCGAGGGTACTACACTCGGTTCGATTCAAATACCTCAGGATGGGCAACCCATTATTCTTATGAGGGATCGACAGACAATGGGGGGATACCCTAAACTAGGGTCCGTGCTTTCCCTAGATATCGATCGATTGTCTCAACTTCCTCAGGGGAGCACTGTCACATTTCAAATGATACATATTGAAGAGGCCCATAATATTTTGTCACTGGAAGCGCAAAAACGGGCTAGCAGAGGATTAAAATACATATAGTGCAGTTAAAAAAGGTAAATTTTAAGAATCAACTAACTAAAAGTCTCAGAATGAATACTCTCTTACGACGCATACCGCGCAAAATGAAAATATCTTTTCTGTCGTTATTTGTATTATTGTTGAAGTCTAACGGGAGTCTTGCCACTGATGAGGCGATCATCAGTATTTTCGACTCGTCCTCTTATTTTTATCCTGAGCATTCGAAATCAGGAATGGTTGTATCTCAGGAAATCATCGCTAGTAGGGTCGGATCAAAAATCCTCAACGATGGCGGAAATGCCATCGATGCAGCAGTCGCCACAGGCTTTGCCCTCGCAGTTACGTTGCCAAGGGCAGGTAATATTGGTGGTGGCGGCTTTATGATGATCCACCTTGCGGATCAAGATAAGACCATTTCCATCGATTATCGCGAAATGGCGCCAGCTGCAGCTAATACCGCAATGTTTCTCGATTCTTCAGGAGAAGTTGACACAGGAATGTCGAGATTTGGCGCTAAATCATCTGGTATTCCCGGATCCGTCGCGGGGCTTATCCATGCGCAAGAGAATTATGGCAAATTAAAACTTAGTGAAGTAATCGCCCCAGCTATTGAATTGGCAAACGGCGGCTTCCTCATCTCCCCTGAGCTGGAATATTCACTTAATGCTCGATCGGGGCGTTTAAAAAGAAACCCGTCCTCGAGGAAGTATTTCTTCAAAGAGGATGGCTCCAAGTACAGCGCAGGAGAATTTTTTTTTCAACCTGATCTTGGAGCAACACTCGAGCGCATTTCTAAAGACGGTCATAAGGGCTTTTATGGCGGAAAAACAGCTTCCCTTATAGCGGAGGATATGATTCAAACCGGTGGGCTTATTACACTTGAGGATTTACAGAATTACCGGGTTATTGAGAGAGAACCGGTATGTGGAAGTTATAGGCTAAGTAAGATTTGTGCAATGCCACCGCCGTCCTCAGGTGGAGTCCACCTCATTCAAATGCTCAACATGCTCGAAAAATGGGACCTCAAGGCATTGGGCCATAACAGCGCAGGATACATTCACCGGCTTGCAGAGGTGATGCGCTACGCATACGCAGATAGGAGCAAATATCTAGGCGATCCCGATTTTTTCCCAGTTCCAACCGACCAGATTATTGATAAAAATTATGCTGAGAGACTACGCAGCAAAATAAATTTAGTACGAGCCGCCATCTCAAATGACATTGAGCCTGGGCTATCACTTAACCTCGAAGATCTGATCAGGTTTAGAGAAAAACAGATAGACGAGACCTCTGAGACTACACATTTTTCTACCTGGGACCGATGGGGTAACGTGGTGAGCAACACGACTACATTAAACTTTAGCTATGGAAACGGTAGATCCGTAGCAGGAGCCGGATTCTTGATGAATAACGAGATGGATGACTTTTCAGCAAAAGAGGGGGCATCAAACGCGTACGGCCTGATTGGTGGTACCGCGAATGCGATAGAACCCGGCAAGCGACCCCTATCCTCGATGACACCCACAATTGTTTTTGATTCCTCTGGCAACCCAACATTAGCGACCGGAAGCCCAGGAGGGGGCACCATAATAACCGTAGTCCTTCAAATCATTCTTAACGTGCTTGATTTTGAGATGAACATCGCAGAGGCATCATCAGTGGCGCGTATACATCACCAATGGCAGCCAGACAAACTATTTTATGAATCTGGTGTTTCCATCGACACACTAAATCTACTAAAAACCATGGGTCACAAAATTGACAAAAAAACGAGGAGATTGGGGGCTGTACAGAGTATACAAAGATCTCATACCGGAGGTGTTTTCGGCGCCTCAGATCCTAGAAGAGCGGGCTCTGGTGCCATAGCTCAATAACCTCCAAGCAAGATCCTCTCCTAAAAATACACCCTCTTGATCCACCTCAATTAGTAAAAGTTTTTGTCTATATCTTAATGATATGAATTTTTAAATGACACCAGTATAATCCCTCATAATTAACAAAAGTGTATAAAAAGGTGAAGCCTTATTAGAGTTATAAGAGGGGAAATATTAATGCCAGGAAAAAGTTTGATGGACGTGACGCGCATATTTCGAAACAACATAGGTGAATTTCCATACATCGTATTATTAGTGCTCTTGTCATCGGCCTCGGCGTCGACAATTTCGCAAGATGACTTAGAGGAAATAGTCGTCGTTGGCTCGCAAATTCAGGGTGCGACCGTCACCGACATACTACCTGTCACAGTAATATCATCTGAGGATATCGAAGCACTTGGCATAGAATCAGGTGATGAGCTTCTAGAAAATCTCCCAGAGATGGGACAAAATATGTTCCATGAGAGCACTGAAACTGGCGGGCTCAATAGCTCGAGGGGCGATGTGGGAGCTTATAACCTAAGAAACCTGGGGGTCGGTAACACTCTCGTTCTTCTCAACGGACGTAGGCTTGTCAACTCCCCCTCTTTTCAGACTGAAATTATTGGTGGAGGTTATACCCCGGTAAGTACGGTCAACTCGAATCTCATACCCGCAAACCTTCTTGAGCGGGTTGAAGTGTTACGTGATGGTGCATCAGCATTATATGGAGCAGATGCACTTGCAGGGGTCGTAAATAACGTTACTAACAAAAACTTTGAAGGGCTAACAGTCAGATCCCGTACCCGAAACTATGGCAATTATTCAAATACTGAGAGTGAAACAACAAATACCAAAGACCAGCAGTTTAGTGTCGAATTTGGAACGTCACTCAACGAGGATAGGTCTCACTTTACGGTCAATTACAGCTTTTTAGATAAGGGGCATATGCGAGCCAATTCCAATGACCGTTGGGCGGCCGGTGACCTGAGTTCGTTTGTGCCAGAATCAAGCGAATATCGTCAAAGTAGCTTCTGGAGCACCCAAGGCGATGCATTCTTCGATCAGCGGTCAACCAATGGTCCTCTCGGACAATTCGACGTAGTTGCTAGTGCAAATATATTGGATGACTTTAATAATGCCACTAACTCGGAAACTGGAGAGCTACTGTATCCAACTCCGCGAGATACTCGAGATTACGTGGATTCTTCAGGGGAATTTCAAGTTTATCGGAGCGACGATCCTCGGTGTCTTGCATCCGAAGGTTCAGTCGAAACTCCCTACTATAGTGGTTACGGAACCTGTATCGTTTCAGATAATACTTCGACGAATACAATGCCATTATTCAGTACCTCAAAAAGGCGTTGGGTTCGAGGAGATTCCGAGCGCCACAATTTATTTGCCACATTCAGCTACGAGCTCAACGAAGACGTTCGTCTTTATAACGAGTTTGGTTATTATGAGTCCTCATATTACGCTGAGCGCTCAGGATCAGGGCAGTTCCCTTATAAGTTCCGTGTAAGTGGTGCCTCCTATTACAACCCACTTCGGCAGCAACCGGATCTCTCAGCTCCGGCTCATCCAGGGGCAGAGATGTGGGTTGATAATTTGAGATTTCTTGATCGCACAGACAAAGTAAGATCGGCATCTGTAGACAAAACCACGTGGCGGTTTTTGCAGGGCGTTGAAGGGTCGAGCGGTAAGTGGAGCTATGACGGAGCATTTGTTTGGTCGAGGGCAGAATCCGAAGACACTCAGCTAAACTCTGTTTCTAGAAGACTCATGCAGGAAGCTCTATTCGACACAACAGCCGCGGGCTATAATTTCCTGTGCGACCCTACAAACCCAGACAGTACATGTACAACAAACCTTGATAGAACGCTCGTCTCAGTTGGAAAGAAACAAATTTCAGAGCTCTACCTATTCGACATTAAGATGAGTACAGATGAGTTATTTGAGATCTCCTCTGTCCCAGTCGCTTTCTTGGTAGGTGCAGAGGTACGCCAGGAGTCTCTGGAAGAGGATCGTGATGATCTACTTTCAGGATCGGACTCCTTCGCACACCTTATCTGGATCGGGACATCTGAGATAAGTCAAAGTAGCTGTTTTCTAAGCGATCGCTCCACTGGAGAAATGCTAGCAACCCCAGATCCCAGGTGCTCTACCTCAGCAGAGACCTATCCATTCATAACAGGGATTGCAGGTGGCACAGGCGGAGCAGACTTCAATGCAGAGAGAGATACAATGTCGCTCTTCACAGAGTTCTCCGCATCAGTTACAGACAATCTTGACGCTCAACTAGCCTTTAGGTTCGAGAATACATCCGACTACGGATCAGAGCTTGTTTGGAAATTTGCATTTGGCTGGCAGCTCAACGATAGTATTCTTTTTCGTGGATCTGCTCAGACGTCTTTTCGAGCGCCCGACCTTGTTACGCTAACACAGAGCTATACTCACAGACTGAACAGAAGTCAGCAGGACTATACCCGAGCCCTCATAGAAGACGTGGACAACCGGCTCGACGACTGGTTGTACCGAAGGGTAATTAACAACCCTAACTTAAAGTCAGAGACTGCTCAAAATCTCTCGTTTGGTCTCGTTCTTCAACCGCTAGATGAGCTTACAATCACCTTAGACGCATTTCAGATTGTCAAAGAAAACACTATCGGAAACCTTGGCCAAACCAACGAGGGAACTCTGGATTTCCTCTTGAGGTCCCAAGATGCTGAGTCACGAGGTTTTGCGGCATTGACGAATGATACCTTCGAGGCAATCTGTGGAACAGCATCAATCCGAGACACAAATCTTGAACCGGGCTTGATAACGACAACTTCCACGCAGCACAATACGAGAGTCGTTCGGCCTGCAACTACCTCGGAGGATCGAGGAGGGGATTGGGATACCACTCAGACATCGAAGGATAATGGCTTTTGTCCTGTGGGTCGCAACGACTGGTTTTTTGCGCAATCCATCTATGATAATTTCGGTGATCGTACCATCGAAGGTTTTGACTTAGGCGTGTACTACAGTTGGGAAAGTGACTTAGGAAGCTTTGATCTCCGTTACAACGGAGCCTTCACAACTCGATTGGAGCAAGAGGCAGTACCCGGTAGTGACGCAGATAAAATGCTTCAAGCACAACAAAATGGCTACTTCGACGGGATTATTGATAGGCTTACAGTTGGTAATGATCAGGTCACAGACCTAACCATAAATGTTCGGGGCTTTGGAGATATCTTGGGAACAGATAGTCTCTTTGAGGAAAAGCACTCGATGCGTCTCTCTTGGCGTAAAGAGGATTGGAGTGCCTCACTAACGGCGCGTCATGTAGGCGAGACAACTCAGCCTACAACAACACTACCCGATGGACTTGCATGGGTAATCGACTCCATGACAACGTTAAATGCCAACGTCGCGTACAGATTTGATGTCAGTGATGCGCGTGTTAAGGTCACGCTAGGAGCCAACAACGTTCTCGATGAGCGGGCACCCCTCGCAGTTGCAACCTATGGGTATAATCCTGCGCTCCATAATGATTATGGTCGTAGTTTTTATCTCGATATAAAAGCTTCGTTTTAAACGATGTATCAACTCCAGATCTTCATTACTAAGATCTGGGGTTTTTAAAAGGTATCGTAGTGACTTCAAACCAAGCGACCCAAAATAAATATCCCGAAACGCATCAGCGTATCGGGATATTTTTAGGTCCTTTACTCTTTATTTTTTTTATGCTGCTCGACGGAAATCAGATTGTAATGTCGCAAGTGGCATGGAGGACCGCTGGGGTGGCACTTTGGATGGCGGCCTGGTGGGCAACAGAGGCGGTGCCTGTCCCGGTAACCGCTTTTTTGCCGCTGATAACGTTCAACCCGCTTGATATCACCACTTTTAAGGAAGCAGCAGCTCCGTATTCGCATCCTACAATATACCTCTTTCTTGGAGCTTTTATACTAGCGATTGCCATAGAGCGCTGGGATCTTCATAAGCGCATTGCCCTTGCGATACTCACAAGGGTAGGAACCAACGGCAAACGATTAGTGGGGGGGTTCATGGCCGTAGCGGCACTCCTTTCTATGTGGATGACAAACACGTCCACAACTATGATGCTTATGCCCATTGCGGTTTCAGTCGCTACCGTGATTCTCGCTAACCACTCGGATCTGTCCCTAAAACAGCAGGAAAATTTCCAAGTCGCATTGCTTCTAGGACTCGCATTTGCAGCAACCATTGGCGGCCTCGCGACATTAGTCGGTACACCACCCAACGCACTCCTTGCGGCCTACTTATCAAATACCCATAACATAGAGATAGGTTTCGCCGAGTGGATGTTGGTGGGAGTTCCAGTTTCGATGATCATGCTACCGATCGCCTGGTTTGTGCTCACAAACTGGGCGTTTTCGGTGGAGATCGAAGAGACAGCCGCGGCAAAACAATATCTAGAGAAACTTCGTGCTGAACTTGGTGATATAAGTGTGGCTGAGGTTAGGGTTGGGAT
>PCCK01000095.1 GCA_002731695.1 Porticoccaceae bacterium | reverse complement strand
TGAGACGTTGTTTTGTAAGATTAAACAGATTTTTAGGCTAATGGCGGTAAAGATCTTTACCGCCGAAACGATGGGATATATGCATTCCGACTTGCGGCAGGGATTTGTAGTGTTGGTGTATTGTAACTTGGGTCAATGAAATTGCTTGAGCGTCTTGATCTAATTTCTAGGGAGCACTTTTCTTATAACCAGCCCCAACAAGCCCAGTGGCTGACTCAAGTGGGTTGCCAAAGAAATCCACAGACGGAATCGAAGCTATGTGACTGAAGATTCCTCGCTTAGCATAGGGGAAAAGCGGATGCACCACTTGTTTCTCATTAACTGCATATCTGAGCTCAACGGCCAGTGTTTCTGGCCCACCAAAATTCTCGTCGAAATTGATTTCCGGAAAGTGAGGTCTCTTATCTAATTTGGAAAAATTTTCGGATACATTTCCAACAAAAAAGTTTCCTGTCATGTCTAGCGGAGTCCCACACCAGTCGAAAATTGTTTTCTGACCCAGCGTAGCATTCTTTTGCGCGACAAATAAATTATTCCAAATCCGCACTTTTTTTCCTGTTATCCTTATCTCAGGCTTGGTATTGGCGGTGATCACATACGTATTGTTATAAATATATATGTCCTTTGATGGAACTGGGAAGGGTACAGCGAAAGGACTGATATTGATTGTCTTCCCCGGATGCCGACTCTTCCCACCTTCTGGACGCCGGATGCCTGTGCGACGTTTGCCATCACCGACGCTCACATTGTAACGCCAGATTATATTTTGGTTATTACCTAAAATTTCGGTGCCGTCACCCTCGTTATCATAAAAAAAATTATACTGGACTAAAATATTTTGATTATTGTAGTCAACATGAATTCCTGAGGAATCGTTGTGTCCTCTGGACGATACAGAGACATTATGCTGTGCCACAATATCTCTACTTCTCCAGAACCACGCTCCGCTACCTCGGTTTACCGAGAGGTTGGGCTCGACTAGGGCGCCGGACCGGATAAATTGGTTACCTTCAAGCAATCCTCGTTTTACGCCGCTCATGAGCACACAACTACCGCCAACATCTTCACATCGATTATCTTTCACAATAAAATTTGCGTCATAGTCTTTAAGAGACTCTCTGGCTGCAATATCCTCAGAGGGCCGATGCCTAATGGCTATTCCAAATCGACCGGTTCTCCTAATCAAATTATTGTGAATAAATATATCTCTAGTATGGACGGCATTTTCTCGAGATATTGAGCGGCTCGTTTCAAAACGAATACCTGTGACTGTGACCTGATTGAAGGCAGTTTCTTTGTGCTTATTTCTGCCCCTTATCGGGAATACATCTTCCACCACCAGATCGTGAAACTGAAAGCCTCTCAGATCGCGAACCCCCGTGTTCTGCACTAAGATTCCAAAGGCATCAAAGTTTGAGAATCCCTTAAGAGACTTTTTTCTGAAGTTTCTGATTTTGAGGTTACTAATTTTAAGATAGTCATGATTAATAATAGAGATGGTCGAAACCGGATGACCTCTGTTGCCTGCTGAACCGTCAAGGATAGGCAGCTCTTGGTTCCCATAAGAGCTGTAAGAAATTGGTCTACCAGCTAATCCGGACGCGTTAATAACGAGTTGACCCGCGAAGGAGTCTCCGGATTTAAACAGTACTTGGTCTCCTGGACTAAATACACTTTTGTTAACCCGCTGAATTGTTTTCCAAGGGTGAGTTGGTGATGTTCCTAAATTACTATCCAAACCATCTTTGCTACTGACGTAATAAGTCGTGGACGCCATAGTGTTGAAGCATAACAATCCAAGAGCAATAATGGGCCAAAATATCTTTTTCGGCGTTTCATTGAAACTCTGGTTCTTATCTTCACAGCGAGGCCTCATATTAAAGCTTTACGGTAAGACCTAGGGTGAAAACTCTCCCTGGATGATTGTAATACACCATAGGTCCTCCCGGATTTAATTGCTGATGCACTATTTTTTCTTCAGTCAGGTTAGTACCATTAAGGCGCACAGACACTAACGAGTTGATCTTGTAGGTGACCGTCCCAGAAAGGTAGGATCTGCTATCGCTGTAAAGGGAATAGTTATTTGCTGCGTCAGTTGACTCAGTGAGAAGCCATGGGGACCTGTAGGTATATCTTAATCGCCCTGACAACCCTAATCTGGGCTTGTCATACCAGAGAGTAATGTTGTAAGAGCGCTCCGACAATCCCTTAAACGGCATTAAATCATCCCTAAAATCGATACCTCCGTTATACCGTTCATCTGTTAAAAAGCCTGCTGTCGCGAGTCTCGCATTCGGATCCTCACTTCTGGTTCCCTTCTGAATAGCATAACTGGCATTTAGACCAAGGCCATCAAAGGGATCAGGAAGATTCTTAAACCTATGCTGAATAGCTAACTCAATACCCTGCAAGATACCTCCACCAAGATTTTGAAAAGTAAGTGAATCTACGATAAAACCGCGCTGGTTACCCGCGGCAATTTCGTCATATGCGGCTATCGAAATTTGGTCGAAGTCAGTGATTGAGCTTCCTGTGCTACACCTCAGAGCCGTCTCATTAAGCACGTCGAATTCACGTGGATTACAAAACTTCGCAGGTTCTAAAAAGCGGCCGATAGTTCCATCGAGCTCCTTGTAATAGTAACCAGCAGTAAAACTTGTTCCTTTTTGGGGGTAATATTCAAAAGCGATGTCCACCTGTTCCGCTGTGGTTGGCTCCAGTTCTGAGTTCCCTGACGTAACTGCCGTAAAGGCATTGTTTGGGAAGGCAAAAGTTGGCGTTAATTCATTGAAAGAGGGCCTCCTTAAAATGTGTGCGTATCCGAGCCGGAGCTGCACCGTCTCGGTAGGCCTAATGACAAGGTTAAAGCTAGGCAAGAAATTTGAGTATTCGCTCGCAAATGGATTTACGCAGAATACCTCAGAGCCGACAACCTCTATCCCAGATTCGTCTATATCCGGGCACAAATCGTCTAACTGCGCTTCTCCGTCGATGAAGTTTGAAATTTTACCCTCTGGCTTTTGGTCAGTATTAACATAGCGGAAACCAATGTTTCCAGCGATCGGTATGGTATCGTGGAGTGAAAACTCAAAGTCTGCGCGCAGGTATAACGCCAAAGTATCTTCCTGAACTTTGAAGTAGCCTAGTCGGTCAACCGTTCCCATAGGATCCAAGTTTACGAGGCTCCTTATTGTTTCTCGGTTGGCCATCATCACATTTCCGTCTGCAGTCAGGAAGTTTCGCATGTGGGGGATATCATCGTTAAAAGCCAAAAAGTCAGAAGGGGTTGTAGCCATAAATCCTGGTAGCTCGCTTTGTAATTCGGCTGCGGTATAACCCGGATAGTTGGCAATGTCCTGCTGTCTTTCTCGTTCACTGGTTCTTTGGCTAGCTCGCATCCCGACACTAACTGAGTCCCATGGTCCCTCATCTACTATCCACTTAAAGTCAACCTTTTGGGTCAAAATTTCATTTTCATAAAAATTTTCTAGTTCTTTGAAGAGAAACATCGAGTAGTAGGAGGGGTCTGTGATGGTGGAGGCGAAGTCATGAGTAGCTGCGCTCACAGAATTAACATTTGTTACACCCTGAGCTCCCTCTGGGGGGGCAAGTGCGGGAGTCCCATTTCGCATATCAAAAAACATAGGTGTGCGAATATAGCTTTGAACCATCGCGCTTGTGCCAAGATTCAGGCCAAAATTTTGGTGCGCTGGATCACCATAGTACATGTTGGCCACCACTCTTGGTTCGTTTGTAGAACTGCTTGAATGGTTAAGGCTCACATTGAGCTCATAAGTGTCAGTAATTCGCTCTCCTCCAATAGTAAATTGTTTTGTGTCTGTGTCTCTTTCGATACCTAAAGATTGCGTTCTCAGTAAATACCCATCCTTAAAATTAGTATTTCCCCGATTGCCGGCGCCTAGCAGTCCTGAACCTAACATTCTTATGTCAACACCGTTTATATTTACAGTATTCCATGTTGCTTGATCATGACCCTCATTCTCTGGGTGAGGAGTCGATATTGGGTGTGTTGATATTTGCTGATCCCTCGCAAACTCTGCGTAATCTACAACTAAACCTGACGCAAAAAACATATTTTCATAGCTTTGCTGCCACTCAAATCTGCCTCTCGCAGTGAAATTCTCTATGTCTTGTGTTTGGTAGACTGACTCTGTGTACCTTGGGTATATGTAGGTGTCAGAGATTCCATCCTCGGGACGATCAATGTCATAGTTTGGGTTACGGTCCACTCTCCTGACTGCTGGGTTGGACCGGAATCTGTCTTGCCGCAAAGTTTTATCAACAGCTTTAAGGATAAGAGAAACACCAATGTCACCGCGTTCGGTCTCCCACTTATCTCCGAAGTTAAAGGAGGCGTCACCCCCCCACTCTCCTGCATTGCCATGGTATTGAGAGTTTAAGTTGAATACCTTTTGAGCCTTTTGAAGCTTAAGGGGACTTTGAGTGTTTACGCGCACTGTTCCCCCGAGCGAACCCTCGACCATATCGGCAGTTGGAACTTTAACGACATGCAAAGAGTTTACAAGGTTGGCTGGGAGATCAGCGAAGCTTATTCCACCGCGATTACCCATTGCAGGAGTCGTATCTTCACCGTCGATCTCTACTCGGTTCTCCGAAACCCCGCGGATTGAAACTTCACCACCAACCCCTCGATTCCGCTCGATCTGAATTCCTGGAAGGTTTTCAAGAACTTCTGCTAGATTCTCATCAGGTAGTTTGCCCACATCCTCAGCATTAATAATTTCAACTATATTTGTCATCAAGCGTTTCTGTGCTGCTGCTGACTCCAGTGCTTGCCTTACTCCGAAAACGACCACTTCATCAAGTTCATCCTCGCCTGACGAAGTAACTGCGTTAGCCACACTGAGGTTAGTCTTAGTCTGAGTCTCTGCCTCATCCGAAAAAGAGACACCGCTGGCCATAACTAATGCCACAAAGAGGCTTAAAACTGTCGGTTTTATAAAATCTTTCTTAAACATTTTGTTTCCTCTGTTAGTATTTTTAAGATGCAACACGTAAACTCAACACCAAAAGTTTGGTAATCCTTAACTTTTCTCTTCGTTAAACTTGCAACTAGCTGCAATTTCTCCCTTAACATTTCCTGAACCCGATTTCCAAAATCTTAAAATTTCGTTTTGATTACGCACTATTGATCCGTCTAATATCCTTTTTTTACACTTCCCTGCTGCATGCTCACCAGTGAGGTATTCTTTGCCTCCATCTACTATCCAGCGATATCGGGCATTTTTTAACCATGCGGGTCGAATATGTACACTCCATGTCCCATCTTGATTTTGCTTGGCCACGCCTTTTGGGTGGTGTTGATCCCAACCGAAATGATTAGAGTGCAGTCGCACGCTAGTCGCACCTGAGGCGGTGACTGTGAAGGTGAGCGATTCATGGTTTGGATCGTCTTGTTTTGCAGCTATGTCGGCACTAAAAAAAACGATAATCATGAGGTATGAAAATAACGAGCCTCTAGAGTAGTTGAAATTTCTCATGGGGCTGAGAAACAACGCATCAAAAGCGATTATCATGGTTATTTATCCCTCTCTAATTTTTCTAGCTATTTTTGCACAGATTGCTTTTTAGCTAAGTTCGTCTGAAGATTACTGCTCGGGCAAAAGAGTCGTGTTGAGTGACATTTTATTTTTTACAATTTTACGTCTTTTTTGCTTTTGATTGCCTCATGACAATAGTTTACCGCAGTATAGCTTTTTTTGTTTAAAAGTATGAAAAGTGTAGTAGAAATAAACGATAGAATTGACTCAGTGGAGAACCTAGGGTCTTTCGTTCCATTCTTTTTCATCCTCCTTATTTGTGTCAGAATAACAGAAGCATAATCGAAGGTCAGGCTATTTATTACAAATCTACAGTTAAGGTAACTCCTGCCTCACCTTTGCGCTGGTAAAACATGTTCTCAAAGGTTACAGATGAAAAAAAATATTGTTTTTACATTTACTATCGGACTCGCTCTGTTTTCCGTCCAATCTTTCTCGGCCTCACCGAATTTCATTATTATTCTGTTGGACGACTACGGCTGGAGTAGTCTTTCACAGTCGATGGATAAACGGTTCCCTGCGGCTAAAAGTGACTATTATGAAACCCCCAATATCAACGCACTTATGAATGCGGGCATGAGATTTTCGAATGGGTATGCCGCTTCCCCTGTCTGTGCACCCACCCGTTACAGTTTACAGTTTGGGAAGACGCCGGCACGAATAGGGATTACTCGGGGTCTTGGACCAAATAACGCTGAACATGATCAGATCAGTATTGCGGGGCTTTTAAAAAGTATCAATTCAAGTTATCGGACTGCGCACATCGGTAAGTGGCACATCGATGCAGACCCAAGCAAATATGGATACGATTTGCATGATGGGATTACAAAAAATGCGCCCGGTGGTTTTGCAAATAATAATCCCCAACGGCAGTGGCATGGCTATGTCGAAGATGATCCCAAGAGAGTTGATTCACTCACTGAGCGCGCAATTCGCTTTATGGAAGAAACCATACGTCAGAAAAGACCTTTCTTTTTGCAGTTGTCGCATTACGCAGTCCATTCCGACATAGTTTACAGCCAGTCATCTTTTGAAATCACAAGAAAACGGCCCAAAGGAGTCCTGCACTTTGATCAAGGATATGCCGCGATGGTAGAGGACTTGGATCACTCCATTGGGGTTTTGGCAAAGTCCTTTGAGGATCTTGGTTTGGCGACAAACACATATATTTTCTTAACCTCAGACAATGGTGGGATGCCTGCATTACCGCAGCGGCAGAACTTGGGCAAACCATATAGTGCGGGCCTGAACTCTCCGCTTTTGCGGGGTAAGTGGGATCTTACCGAAGGAGGGATTCGTGTCCCATTTGCTATTTCAGGCCCTGGGATAGCGGAAAATAGTCAAACCGATACGCCTGTGGTGACTTATGATATTCTTCCGACGGTGTTGGATATAGCGGCGGGTTCGACGAGTGAGATTCCCAAAGAAATTGATGGAGGGAGTCTGTGGATGCTTGCCGAAGGCAAAGCTGACCGAGTCGAAAGACCCACCGACTTCCTTGTTTTTCATTATCCGCATTATAACCGCGTTGGCATGAATGAACCGCACAGCGCTATTCGGTATGAAGATGTGAAAATGATTCGGTTCCCAGTTTCTGGTCGGCGGTTGGTGTTTGATTTGGGTAAAGATCCCGGGGAACAAAACGATCTGTCGGATGTTAGACAGGATCTAACGAATTTGTTGGATTCCAAGTTAACAGAGTACCT